>NZ_JBYSYP010000004.1:0-280092 GCF_058783565.1 Novosphingobium sp. FW305-C-111 | reverse complement strand
GTTACGTCCGGGGTCGCTGCCGGATGATGGGTGGTGATCTGCGGACAGGCCCACCCCCCGACCCGCTGTTCGCTTCGGGAACGCCTGCGGCTCCCCGCTTGCGGGAGGGGGAGATTCAAGGACTACCTCCCGGCTAGCGCAACCAGTTCCCCTCCCGCAGGCGGGAGGGGCTAGGGGTGGGCATACCGCATCCAAGGGCCCAGCTTCACAGCAGTCGCGGGTCGAGCCCGCGACGACGTTCACCCAGCCAGATCCGGCTCCACCCACTTGCGCCGCGCCTTCACCGAAAACAACCGTTCGCGCGAGTAGTACCGCAGAGGCCAGTCGCGCGGGGCGATGTCGGAGCGGAGGAGGGCGTTCACCGCATCAACCAGCGACGCGCCCGCGCCATGCCCGGCCAGAAAGCCGCGCACCCCGCGAATGTAGAGCTGCGTCAGGGTCTCGTGGTAACCCTGGGTGTCGTCGTTGATCCCGCCCTTGGCCGCGTTGAAGCTGCGGATGATGTCGGGCAGGTCGCGCTCGGGCGCGATCTCCGGGTGATCGCGGATGAGCCACAGGCTGGCGGCGAGGTGGGCCTCGTGAGTCCACTCGTCCTTGGGCAGCGAACGGTCGAGCAGGCCCTCGCCGACGCGGCGCACGGCGTCGTCACTGGCGAACAGGCGGATGGGCAAATCGGTCATATGAAAATCCCCGGCGTTCCCTTGCACGGGAAGCCGGGGATTTCACTCCGCTCCCCGCTTTCGCAGGGACGCGAATGCGGTCAATTACGCAGCGACAAGGGCCGCCTGGCGGACGCTCTCGTCCACATAGTCGGTGAATTGCTCGAAGTTGTCGGCAAACTTGGCGACCAGTTCCTGCGCGGTCTTGTCGTATTCCACCGGGTCGGCCCAGGTGCCGCGCGGGTCGAGCAGGCGGGTTTCGACGCCCGGGACCGCGACCGGCACTTCGAAGCCGAAGTTCGGGTCCTTGCGGAACTCGACGTCGTTGAGGCTGCCGTCGAGCGCGGCGTTGAGCAGCGCGCGCGTCGCCTTGATCGGCATGCGCTTGATGCCTTCCATGGTCGCCTTGCCGCCCGACCAGCCGGTGTTGACCAGCCAGCACTGCGCGCCGCCGCGGGCGATCCGCTCCTTGAGCAGGTTGCCATAGACCGACGGGTGACGCGGCATGAACGCGGCCCCGAAGCAGGTCGAGAAGGTGGCTTCCGGCTCGGTCACGCCGATCTCGGTGCCGGCGACCTTGGCGGTGTAGCCCGACAGGAAGTGGTACATCGCCTGTTCGGGCGTCAGCCGCGCGATCGGCGGGAGGACGCCGAACGCGTCGGCGGTGAGGAAGATGATGTTCGACGGCGGGGGCCCGAGGTTCTTCTCGCTGGTGTTCGGAATGAACTCGATCGGATAGGCGCCGCGGGTGTTTTCCGTCTTGCTGCCGTCGGTGAAGTCGAGCTCGCGGGTCGCCTCGTCCATCGTCACGTTCTCGAGGATCGTGCCGAACATCTTGGTCGTGGCGTAGATCTCCGGCTCGCCCTCGGCCGAGAGGTTGATCATCTTGGCGTAGCAGCCGCCTTCGAAGTTGAACACGGCGGTGTCCGACCAGCCATGCTCGTCGTCGCCGATCAGGGTGCGGCTGGCGTCGGCCGAAAGCGTGGTCTTGCCGGTGCCCGAGAGGCCGAAGAAGATCGCGCTGGTGCCGTCGGCGCCGATGTTGGCCGAGCAGTGCATCGGCATGACGCCCTGCGCCGGGAGCAGGTAGTTGAGCAGGCCGAACACGCCCTTCTTCATCTCGCCCGAATATTCGGTATTCCCGATCAGGATCAGCTTCTCGGTGAAGTTGACCGCGATCACCGTGTCGCTGCGGCAGCCGTGACGCTCAGGGTCGGCCTTGAAGCTGGGCAGGTTGATGATCGTGTATTCGGGCACGAACGCGGCGAGCTCGTCGGCGGTCGGGCGGACCAGCAGGGTGCGGACGAACAGGCTGTGCCACGCCATCTCGGTCACGACGCGCACGTTGACGCGGTATTCCGGCTGGCTGCCACCGAACAGGTCGGCGACGTAAAGCTCGTCCTGGCCCTTCATCGCCGCGATGAAATCGGCCTTGAGGTTGGCCCAGTGATCGACCGACATCGGCTGGTTGATCTTGCCCCAGTTGATCGTGTCCTCGGTCGTCGCGTCGCGCACGACGAACTTGTCCTTGACGCTGCGGCCAGTGAACTTGCCGGTGTCGACCAGCAGGGCGCCGTCCCTGGTCAGGCGACCTTCGCCCCGATGCAGGGCGTGTTCGACAAGGGGGGCGGTGCCGAGGTTGGCGTAAAGCGTGGCCGGCTCAGGAAAGCCTTGCGAAGACAGCGATACGTTCAGCTTGGACTCGGTCACGTTAGGCGTCTCCTGTTACCGCGGCACAGTGGACGCATGACCGCCACTACCGCAGGGTACGAATACGAATGCATGATTCCCCGCCGCGCATAGTCGCTGCATCCTTCTGCGTCAAACGCGGGTGAGGCGATAAACCATTGTGGCGCTGAAAGTCCCGCTTCGGCGTCGCGCCGCAACGTTGTCAGCGCACGGCGGAGCGTCTAATCGACTGGCCCGCAGCATGCGGCTAGGGCAAGGGACACGGCATGGCGCAAGACACTGCAGACCCCGCAGCGCCCCGCACCGTCGCTCTCGTCGACGACGACCGCAACATCCTCACCACCCTCTCCATCGCGCTCCAGACCGAAGGTTTCGCCACCCGCGTCTATGCCGACGGCGACGCGGCGCTGAAGGCGCTGCTCGACAACCCGCCGGACCTCGCCGTCTGCGACATCAAGATGCCGCGCATGGACGGACTCGAACTGCTGCGGCGGCTGAGGGAGAAGAGCGAGCTCCCGGTCATCTTCCTGACCAGCAAGGACGACGAGGCGGACGAGGCGCTGGGCCTGTCGCTGGGGGCGGACGACTACATCGCCAAGCCGTTCAGCCAGCGCCTGCTCATCGCTCGCATCCGCGCGATCCTGCGCCGCAGCGACGTGGTCCGCGCCGACGCCGCGACCGTCGAGCCGGCTGAGCCGCTGCCCGAGCCGATTCGCCGCGGGCGTCTCGCCATGGATCCGGCGCGCCACCAGGTCGAATGGGACGGCCGCGGCGTCACGCTGACCGTTACCGAATTCCTGATCCTCGAGGCGCTGGCCGTCCGCCCGGGCGTAGTCAAGACGCGCAACCAGCTGATGGACGCGGCCTACCACGACGACGTGTTCGTCGACGACCGCACCATCGACAGCCACATCAAGCGCCTGCGCCGCAAGTTCCGCGCCGTCGATCCCGAGTTCTCCGCCATCGAGACGCTCTATGGCGCGGGCTATTCCTATGCCGACGGCTGAGCCGGTCGCCGCACAAGGGGGCGAGCGGCTCTACTGGACGCGCGGGTTCTCGCTCACCGCGCGCATCCTGATCGTCAACGCGATCGCGCTGGCGCTGCTGGCGGGGAGCCTGTTCTACCTCGACAGCTATCGCCAGCAGCTGCTGCAGGAACGCTTCAACCTCGCCCGCTCCGAAGCCGAGATCGCTGCCGACGCGCTGGCCGAAGCTCCCGCGCAGCAGCGCCGCGCCCTGATCGCCCGGATCGGCAACGAGCAGAAGCTGCGGCTCAGGCTCTACGACGCGAAGGGTACCCTGCTGATCGACAGCTTCGTGGTCGGCGGGGTCGCCTTCCGCCTGATCGATCCCACCACCGAGCCGTGGTACCAGAAGGCCGCCCGCGCGCTCGACCGGGGGGTCGACTTCGTGGTCGGCGCGCCGGAGATCGAGCGCTATGTCGAGCCCGCCGCAACGAGCGCCGCGCCGTGGCCCGAAATCGCTCGCGCCCGCCAGACGGGGGCGAGCGTGGTCAAGCTGCGCTATGCGCCCGATCGCACCCCGATGATCACCGCCGCCGCGCCCGTCGGCGCGCAGGGCGAGATGCTGCTGACCACCCGCAACGCGCTCGACGCCACCCAGGCGATCCGCGATGCGCGCCAGACGCTGGCGATCGTCGTGGGACTCGCGCTGCTGCTGTCGATCCAGCTCTCGCTGTTCCTTGCGCGCACCATCGTCCAGCCGCTGCGCACGCTGGTCCGCGCCGCAGTTCGGGTGCGGCTTGGGCGCGACCGCGAGGTCGTGGTGCCGCGCCTGCCCGAACGGCGCGACGAGATCGGCCTGCTCGCCCGCGCTTTCTCCGACATGACCGCGGCGCTGCGCCAGCGGATCGACGCGGTCGAAAGCTTCGCCGCCGATGTCGCGCACGAGCTCAAGAACCCGCTGGCGTCCTTGCGCAGCGCGCTCGAATCGCTCGACAAGGTCGAGGACCCGGAGCTGCGCCGCCAGCTTTCGGCCATCGCTGCGCACGACGTCCAGCGGATCGACCGGCTGATCACCGAGATCGCCGACGCCAGCCGGATCGACGCCGAACTCAGCCGCACGACCTTCACGGAGGTCGACCTCGCCGACGTTGCGGCGCGGCTGGTCGGGGCGCGCGGCACGCTGGGCGAGACGCAGGACGTGCGGCTCGTGTTCCACCGCGGGGTCGGCCCGGCGGTCGTCCGGGGCGATGCCGCGCGGCTCGAGCGTGTGCTCGAAAACCTCGTCGACAACGCGGTGTCGTTCTCGCCCGCGGGCGGCCGGGTCGAGGTCAATGTCTGGGGCGACGAGCACAGCGTAACCCTGTCGGTGATCGACGAGGGCCCCGGCGTTCCGCCGGCCGAGCGCGACAAGGTCTTCGAGCGGTTCCATTCGCTTCGCCCGCAGGACGAGGCGTTCGGCGCGCACAGCGGGCTCGGCCTCGCCATCGCCCGGACCATTGCCACCGCCCACGACGGCGAACTCTCCATCGACGACCGGCCCGACGGGGGCAGCGGCGCGTGCCTTGTCCTCCAGCTCCCGGCGGCACAGCCGTGAGCGCGCGGCAGGCGACCTGCGTCGCGGTTGGCGGCCGCGCGCTGCTGATCGAGGGGCCGCCGGGCAGCGGCAAGTCGAGCCTGGCGCTGGCGCTGATCGATCGCGGCGCGGTCCTGGTCGGCGACGATTCGGTCTGGCTGGAGGCGCGGGCGGGACGGCTCCTGGCGAGCCCGCATCCCAACACGCGGGGCCTGCTCGAAGTGCGCGGTGCCGGACTGGTGGAGATGCCGGTGGCGGAGCGGGTGCCGGTGGCGCTGCTGGTGCGGCTCGATGCGGAGGCGCCGCGGTTCATCGAAGAGGCAGGCTCTGAGGCCGTCCTCGGCGTCACCATCCCGGCGCTGGCGCTGTGGCCGGAAAGCCCGGTGCTCCACCTGCGCGCCGAGCTGGCGCTGAAGAAGTACGGCCTGCGCTAAGCCGGGACAACGCCTCCACACCCCTTCCAATCCCCGCGATTCGGGCGCAAGGCAGCGGGCGATGGCCACCGATTCCACCGAACCGCGCCAACGCATCCTGCTTGTCACCGGCCTCCTCGGCGCGGGCAAGACAACCGCGCTGAAGGTCCTGGAGGACCTCGGCTGGGAGACGATCGACAACTTCCCGATCCGCCTGCTGGGCCGTCTGCTCGAAACCAAGCCCGCCGGCGGGCGCGACGAATCGCAGCGGCTCGCGATCGGTTTCGACAGCCGCACGCGCGGGTTCGACCCGCAGAAGATCATCGAGCGGGTCAAGCTGATGGCCGCGCGCGAGGACCTCGAGATCACCACGCTGTTCCTCGACTGCAGCGGGCAGGAGCTCGAGCGCCGCTACAACGAGACCCGCCGCCGCCACCCCTTGAGCGAGGACAAGCCCGCCGCCGTCGGCATCTCCGCCGAGCGGGAACTGCTCGAACCGCTGCGGCGCTGGGCCGACGTGGTGATCTCCACCACCAGTTTCACCGCCAACGACCTCCAGCAGGCGATCCGCGAACAGTTCGCCGGGGCGAGCGCGGACCCGACCACGATCACCGTCAGCAGCTTCGGCTTTTCGCGCGGCATGCCGCCGATCGCCGACCTCGTGTTCGACATGCGCTTTCTCGACAATCCGCACTGGGTCGACGAGCTGCGCCCGCTGACCGGGCGCGACGCGCCGGTCGCCGACCACATCCGCAAGGACCCGGCGTTCCCCGAGGCGTTCGAGCGCATCCGCGGGCTGCTGCTGATGCTGCTCCCGCGCTTCCGCGCGCAGGGCAAGGCTTACGTCAACATCGCCTTCGGCTGCACCGGGGGCAAGCACCGCTCGGTGTTCATGGCCGAGCAGATTGCCGCCGCGCTGACCGAGGCAGGCTATTCCCCCGCCCTGTTGCACCGCAACCTGACCTCGCGCGGGGCGAGTGCGGTCGAGGATGCGCAACAGCCGTGACAGGTGCTTTACACTTCGCTATCGGGGTCTGCTGCACGTGCGAACATGCGCGCCAAGCGGGCGTTAAGCTTGGCCGTCGTATGGTTGCCGCCAGCATTTCGGAGCCATGAGCCTTCATGATCGGTCTGATTCTCGTCACCCACGGCGCGCTTGCCGACGAATTCATCCACGCGATGGAGCATGTCGTCGGGCGGCAGACCCAGATCGTCGGCGTCTGCATCGGCCCGAACGACGACATGGAAAAGCGGCGCAAGGAAATCGCCGACGCGATCCGCCGGGTCGATAGCGGGGCGGGGGTCATCATCCTCACCGACCTGTTCGGCGGCACGCCCTCCAACCTCGCGATCTCGCTGATGCAGGCGGGCCATGTCGAGGTGATCGCCGGGATCAACCTGCCCATGCTGATCCGCCTCGCCAAGGCGCGGGGCTGCATGACCGTGCAGGAAGCGACCATCGCCGCGCGCGACGCGGGGCGCAATTACATAACGATAGCATCGGAATTCCTGGGACAGGACGCATGAACCTATGGCGGAACTGCGTGAGACGGTAACCATCTGCAACCAGCGCGGGCTGCACGCCCGGGCCAGCGCCAAGTTCGTCGGCGCCGTTGCGAAGCTCCCGGCGGGAGTCGAGGTCAAGGTGCTGAAGGACGGCAACGACGCTGCCGGCGGATCGATTCTCGGCCTGATGATGCTCGGCGCGGCCAAGGGCGATGCGATCGAGATCGTGGTCAGTGCACCGGACGGCGATGCCGAACCCGCGCTCGCCCGTCTCTCCGGCCTGGTCAAGGACGGCTTCGGCGAGGATTGAGCGTTTGACCCGCCGCATTATCACCGGCTTTTCCAACCCCACGGTCAAGTTCGTCCGCTCGCTGCGGGAGAAGAAGCACCGCAAGCAGGAACGCAGGTTCCTCGCCGAAGGTCTGCGCCTGCTGACCGACGCGCGCGAAGCCGGGCGGGTGCCCGAACTCCTGCTGATGGCGCAAGGGCGCGACGAGCATCCCCTGCTGGCCGAACTGGAAACCGTGGTCGAGGCGGCGGGCGGCGAGGTGATCGAGCTGCCCGGGGACGTGCTCGCCAAGGTCACCGGCAAGGACAACCCGCAGGCGGTCGCCGGGGTGTTTGCCGAATTCGATACTTCGTTGTCGAGCCTCGATCGCACCGCCGCGCCGATCTGGCTGGTGGCCCAGGCGCTGCGCGATCCCGGCAACCTCGGCACCATGCTCCGCACCGGCGACGCGGTGGGGGCCGGAGGGCTGATCCTGATCGACGACTGCGCCGACCCGTTCAGCGTCGAGGCGGTGCGGGCGAGCATGGGCGCGGTGTTCACGCAAGGGATCGCGCAGGCGCGGTGGGACGAATTCCTGCCGTGGCTGCGGAGCGGAGCGGGGCAGCTGGTCGCCGCGTCGCTGCGCGACGCCCGGCCCTATCGCGGGGCGCCCTATGCCGCGCCCTGCTTTGTCATGGTCGGCAACGAATCGCGCGGATTGCCCGAGGAGTACGAGCTCGCCTGCGACCTGCGCGTCACGATGCCGATGAAGGGCCGCGCCGACAGCCTCAACGCGGCGGTGGCGGCGGCGGTGCTGGCGTACGAGGTGCTGGCGGTTCTGGACGGGCCTGACGGTTAATCTCAGGATCAGTCGCGCCGTTCTAGCGTTGAATGGTGATGAAGCTGATTTCCCTCCTGGCCGCGCTCGCGCTCCTTCCCGCCTGCACCATGGCGCAGGGCGACGGGCTGACGCTTGGCGGGACGGCGTGGACGGTTACCCGCATCGACGGCGTGGCCCCGGCCGCGCCTGACAAGGCGAAGCTGACCTTCGAGGCCGACCGCATCGGCGCCAACGTCGGCTGCAACGGGATGGGCGGCGAGTACCGGATCGAGGGCGGTCGGCTCATCGCCGGCCCGCTGATGGCGACGCGGATGTTCTGCGAAGGCCCGGTGTGGGACCAGGAACAGGCCGTCGGCGCGCTGCTCGCCGGAGCGCCCAAGGTGGCGCGGCGCGGCGAGACGCTCCTGCTCGAATCGAGCGGACACAGCCTGGAGGCGGTGCGGGCGAAGTAAAGGCCGGCCGCTTCCACTATCCTGCTTCGGCATCCATCGGCGGTTCGAGCGCCTCCACACTCTCCGCATACCGCGGCGCGGCTTCGACCAGCGGCACCTCCTCGATCTCGCGCGCGCCGATGGCGACGCCCTTGTCGCGCAGGCGCTTGCCCGAGGAGAGGACGTTGCGTTCGAAGCTGCCGACGAACTTGTTGTAGTTCTCGACCGCCGAGTTGAGACCGCCGCCCACGCGCTTGAGGTGTTCGCTCGCCACTCGCAGCCGGTCGTAGAGTTCGGCCCCGGCCTTGCCGATCTCCACCGCCTCGCGGGCGATGGTGTCCTGCCGCCAGACTTCGGCGACGGTACGGGCGATGGCGACGAGGTTGGTCGGAGTCGCCAGCAGGACCTTGTTGCGGAAGGCGAAGTCCCACAGTTCGGGATCATGTTCGAGCGCGGCGGCGACGAAGTGTTCGCCGGGCACGAACATCACGACATAGTCCGGCGCTTCCTCGAACTGGCTCTGGTAGCCTTTCGCGCCGAGGGTCTGGACGTGGTTACGCATCGAGCGGGCATGCAGGTCGAGATGGCGCTTGCGTTCCACATCGTCGCTCGCCTCGAACGCTTCCTGATAGGCGTTGAGCGAAACCTTGGCGTCGATGATCAGGCTCTTCTGGCCCGGGATGCGGATGATCGCGTCCGGTCGAAGGCGGCCGTCCTCGGTGCTCACCGAATGTTCGGTGACGAAGTCGGTGTGCTCCGAAAGCCCGCATTGCTCGAGCACGTTCTGCAGCGCCCGCTCGCCCCAGCGGCCGCGCGCCTTGGGGGCGTTGGTCAGCGAGTTGCCGAGACGCTGCGCCTCGCGCCGCACGGCTTCCTGCCCGGCACGCAGCTGCTCGATCTGGCCGAACAGCTGGCCGAACGCGTCGACGCGCTTGGCCTCGAGCCCCGCGACCTGCTGCTCGTACTTCTGCAGCCGGTCGCCCACCGGCGCGAGCAGGGTGGCGATGCGTTCGGCGCTGGTCTTCTCGCTCTCCGCCAGCCGCTCCCCGGCGCGGGCCAGGAAAGCCTCCTGCGCCTTTTCGAGCACCTTGCTGCCGGCGTTCTCGAACTCCTTCTTTAGTGCTTCCTGTGCGTTCAGCAGCAGGCGCTCCTTCTCGTCGAAGTTCGCGGCGTTGGCCTTGAGCTCGGCCAGTTCCGCGCCGAGCCGGGCCTGTTCGCCGCGCAGGCCATCGACCTGAAGGGCGTGGGCGGAGCGGGCCTCGTCGAGCTGCGCGGCCAAGGCATCGGCCCGCGCCGCGCGCTCGCTCATCGCCGCAAGATCGGTGATCGCGGCGCGAAACTTTTCGTCGAGTGCCCGGGCCTCACCATCGCGCGCCTCGAACCGGGTGCGCCATTCCGCCACCGGCCGCCCGCCAAGGAACCAGCCGAGGGCGATGCCGGCAAGCACGGCAACAATGGCGATGACAACGGTTTCCAAGCCGGGCTCCTGACAAGAACGAAGCACGAACTTATCCTTGGCGGCTCGCCGTGACAAGGGCACTGAACGCTCTATCCCCGGCGTTGCCCCCGGAACGGAACAACCTTCGTCACCAGACGCTTGAGAACCAGCGAAGGAGACCCGCCATGTCCATCGAAGCCATGATTTCCGAACACCCCGACGTGAACGGCAATACCAACGAGACGCTTGGCGTCGCAGTCCGCAAGGCGGTCGATTGCGCGGCGATCTGCAATTCCTGCGCGGATGCCTGCGTCGCCGAGCCGATGGAGATGGCCCAGTGCATCCGCCTGTGCAGCGACTGCGCCGACGTCTGTACAGCCACCTACCGTGTCGCCAGCCGCCGCACCGGGCACGACCGCAATCTCATCCGCACGCTGCTCGCGACCTGCATCGAGGCCTGCGAAAACTGCGCGGCGGAGTGCGCGATGCACGATCACGCGCATTGCCAGCGCTGTGCAGTGATGTGCCAGGAATGCGCCGATGCCTGCCGTGCCGCGCTCGAAGCGCTGAACCGAGAGGTTCACGCCGACGCGTGAGGCGTCGGCGGCGAGGTCACGCCGCCTTGCGCAGCTTCTCCAGCTTCTTCAGCGCCATGCCGCGCTTGAGGCGGCTGAGGTGGTCGATGAACAGGATGCCTTCGAGGTGGTCCATCTCGTGCTGGAGGCAGGTTGCGAGCAGCCCGTCCATGTCCTCCTCGTGGACCTTGCCGTCCAGATCCTGCCAGCGCGCGCGGATGCGCGAGGGGCGTTCGACCTCGGCGTAGATCTCGGGCACCGAAAGGCAGCCCTCGGTATAGAGGGTGTGCTCCTCCGACGGATCGAGGATCTCGGGATTGATGAACACCCGCGGCTCGCGCTTCGTCGGCTGGTGATGATGATGGTGGCCGTCGTGGTCGCAGGCGACCGGCTCGGCGTCCGGGTCCTCGGGCTGGAGGTCGATCACCAGCACCCGCAGCGGCACGCCGACCTGGATCGCGGCGAGGCCGATGCCGGGTGCGTCGTACATCGTCTCGAACATGTCGTCGACGAGGATGCGCAGCTGGTCGTCGAACGTGTCGACGGGCACGGAGACCTGCTTCAAGCGGGGGTCGGGGACTTCGACGATCGGGAGAATGGCCATGGGGCGCAGATAGTCGCGATGCGGGGGAGTCGCAAGGTGGGGAGATGGGCTCGTCGTCCCGGACTTGCTCCGGGACCGCTGGCAATCAAGAAACCCGGGTTCACAGCGGTCCCGGGTCGAGCCCGGGACGACGTCACCCCACCGGCCGCCGCGCCCGCAGCGCCTGCGCCAGCGTGCCCTCGTCGAGGTAATCGAGCTCGCCGCCCACCGGCAGGCCATGCGCCAGCTGGGTGATCCGCACCGGCAGGCCTTCCAGCCGCTCGGCGATGTAGTGCGCGGTGGTCTGGCCCTCGAGCGTGGCGTTCATGGCGAGGACGACCTCGTCGATCCCGCCAGCCTCGACCCGCGCGATCAGCGGGGCAATCGCGAGGTCCTCCGGCCGCACGCCCTCCAGCGCCGAGAGTCGCCCGCCGAGCACGTGATAGCGCCCGTTGAACAGCCGCGCCCGATCGAGCGCCCAGAGGTCGGCGACGTCTTCCACGACGCACAGCGCGCGCTGGTCCCGGCGGCTGTCGGCGCAAACGCTGCAGGGGTTGCGGGTGTCGACGTTGCCGCAGGTATCGCACTCGACCAGCGTTTCCTGCACCGCAGCCAGCGCCTCGACCAGCTGGCCGAGAGCGGTCTCGCGGCGCTTGATCAGCCACAGCACCGCCCGCCGCGCCGAGCGCGGCCCGAGGCCGGGGAGTTTCGCCAGCGCGCCGGCCAGCGCGTCGATCTCTTGCGATGCCATGGGGGGAGAGATAGGGACTGCGGCCACCGCGGAAAAGCCGGTTCTCCACATCGTCATTGCGAGCGGAGCGAAGCAATCCGGGGAGGGGCGCGCGGGCTCTGGATGGGTTCGCTGCGCTCGCCATGACGAACGATTGGGACCGGCAGTGCGCATCATCTTCATGGGAACCCCGGACTTCGCGGTGCCGACGCTGGAGGCGCTGGTCGCGGCGGGGCACGCGGTGGTCGCCGCTTATACCCAGCCGCCGCGGCCTGCGGGGCGGGGCAAGAAGCTCCAGCCGTCGCCGGTTCAGCTGGCAGCGGAGGCGCATGGGATCGCAGTTCGCTCGCCGTTGTCGCTGCGGGGCGCGGATGAGCAGGCGGCGTTCGCGGCGCTCGGTGCCGACATCGCGGTGGTCGCGGCCTATGGCCTGATCCTGCCCCAGGCGGTGCTGGGTGCGCCGCGGCATGGCTGCCTCAACGTCCACGGCTCGCTGCTGCCGCGCTGGCGCGGGGCGGCGCCGGTGCAGCGGGCAATCCTCGCCGGCGATGCCGAGACGGGGGTGGGCATCATGCGGATGGAGGCCGGACTCGATACCGGGCCGGTGCTGCTGGAAGGGCGGACGCCCGTCGCTCGCAAGACGGCGGGGGAGTTGACGGCGGAACTGGCGGAGATGGGCGCGGCGCTGATGGTGCAGGTGCTGGCCGACCTTGCGGCTTATCCGGAACGGCCGCAGCCGGAGGACGGCGTGACCTACGCGAAGAAGATCGACAAGGCCGAAAGCCGGCTCGATTTCACGGCCGACGCGGTGCAGGTCGAGCGGCAGGTCCGCGCCTTCGCGCCCGCGCCGGGGGCGTGGTTCGAGTTGGAGGGCGAGCGCTACCGGGTGCTGGCGGCGGAGGTGGTTACTGAGCCACCGCTGCGTCCCCGCGAAGGCGGGGACCTCGTGCCCGATACGGTCCGCTCGATTGATGGAGGCCCCCGCCTGCGCGGGGGCGCAGGGAGTTTTGAGGTGGGTGCCGTGCTCGACGACATGCTCACCATCGCCTGCGGCTCCGGCGCGATCCGCCCGACCCTGATCCAGCGCGCCGGTCGCCCGGCGATGGACACGGCAGCGTTGCTGCGGGGCCGGGCGATCCCGGCGGGGACGCACCTCGGCTGATGCGCTTCGCTCTCACCCTCGAATTCGACGGCGGTCCGTTCATGGGCCTGCAGCGTCAGGCCCACGGGCCGAGCGTGCAGCAGTCGGTCGAGGAGGCGGTGCTCGCGGTAACGGGGGAGTCGGTCACTCTCCATGCCGCCGGCCGTACCGACACCGGGGTCCATGCCCTCGCCATGCGCGCGCACTTCGACCTGTCGCGGGAATTCGATCCCTTCCGCATGATGGAAGCGCTCAACGCGAAACTCAGGCCCGCGCCGATTGCGGTGCTCGATTGCGTGATCGTGCCGGACGACTGGCATGCGCGGTTTTCGTGCACCGGGCGCTCGTACCTCTACCGCATCGCCAACCGCCGCGCGCCGCTGACGCTCGGGCTGGGACGCGCCTGGCGGATCGCAAAGCCGCTGGATGCAGAAGCGATGGACGACGCTGCGCAGGAACTGGTCGGCCTCCACGACTTCACAACCTTCCGCTCGGCCCGCTGCCAGGCGGCGAGCCCGGTCAAGACGCTCGACCGGCTGCGGGTGCGGCGCGAGGGCGAGCACGTGCTGATCGACGCGGCGGCGCGCAGTTTCCTCCACCACCAGGTCCGCTCGATGGTCGGCTGCCTCGCGCTGGTCGGGCAGGGGCAGTGGAGCCGCACCGACCTCGCCGAAGCGCTTGCGGCGAAAGACCGTTGCAGATTGGGACTTAACGCGCCGGCAGAAGGGCTCTACTTCGTATCCGCAACCTACCCATAACAAGAGGATGACGGACATGGCGTTCACTGGCCAGCAGCTTACCACCCGGCTCGATGCCGACGGCACCCTGACCGTCCAGCTCAACGACAAGAGCTGGGACGCGCCCAAGGGATCGCAGGTGCTGGTGAAGGTCGAAGCCTCGCCGATCAACCCGTCCGACCTCGGTCTGCTGTTCGCCTCGGCCGACATGGACAACGCGGACTATTCGCCCGGCAAGGTGGTGGCGAAAATGCCCGACGCCGCGACGCGGGCGTTCAAGGCGCGCCACGGGATGGACATGCCGGCGGGCAACGAGGCGGCCGGGATCGTCGTCGCGGCGGGCGAGGACCCGGCGGCGCAGGCGCTGATGGGCAAGCGCGTCGCCTGCGTGCCCGGCACCGCCTATGGCACGTATGCCTATGCCGACGCGCCGATGTGCATGGCCGTGGACGACAGCGTCAGCGCCGACCAGGCGGCGTCGAGCTTCGTCAACCCGATGACCGCGCTGGGTTTCGTCGAGACCATGAAGCTCGAAGGATTCACCGGCATCGTCCATGCGGCGGCGGCTTCGAACCTCGGCCAGATGCTGGTCAGGATCTGCGCGGAAGACGGGGTGCCGCTGGTCAACATTGTCCGCTCAAAGGCGCAGGTGGACCTGCTCAAGGGCATCGGCGCGACCCATGTGCTCAACATGACCGACGCCGACTTCATGCCGAAGCTGATCGACGCGATTGCCGAGACCAAGGCGATGATCGGGTTCGATCCGATCGGCGGCGGAACGGTCGCCAGCCAGATGCTCACCGCGATGGAAGCCGCCGCCAGCCGGGGTGCCGCATTCAGCCGCTATGGTTCATCGCAGCCCAAGAAGGTCTGCATTTATGGCGCGCTCGATATCGGGCCGACGATCCTCAACCGGGCGTTCGGGCTGACCTGGGATCTTTCGGGCTGGCTGCTCACGCCCTTCATGATGAAGGCCGGGCCGGAGATCGTCGGGCGGATGCGCGCACGGGTGATGAAGGACCTGACCACGACCTTCGCCAGTCACTACAAGGCGCGCGTCGACCTGCCGGGTATGCTCAGCAAGGAAGCGATCGCCGACTACAACGCGCGGCGGACCGGCGAGAAGTACCTCGTGGTGCCGTGAGGTTCCTCCCCCGTTGGGGGAGGATCTTCAGTTCTTCCCCACCACGCTTTCCGGCAGGTCCTTGCCGAACACGCGCTGGTAGTATTCGGCGACCAGCACCCGCTCCGCCTCGTCGCACTTGTTGAGGAACGAGAGGCGGAAGGCGAAGCCGACGTCGTTGAAGATCGCGGTGTTCTGCGCCCAGGTGATGACCGTGCGCGGGCTCATCACGGTGGAGATGTCGCCGCCGATGAAGCCGGCGCGGGTAAGGCCGGCGACCTTGACCATGTCGGAGATGGTCTTGGCGTCCACCCCGGTCGCCTTCTTCGAGACGATGTCGATCTCGGTCTCGGCGGGCAGGTAGTTGAGCGCGACGACAATGTTCCAGCGGTCCATCTGGCCCTGGTTGATCGCCTGGGTGCCGTGATAGAGCCCGCTGGTGTCGCCGAGGCCGACCGTGTTGGCGGTGGCGAACAGGCGGAAGTACGGGTTCGGCCGGATCACCCGGTTCTGGTCGAGCAGGGTCAGCTTGCCCTCGGTCTCCAGCACGCGCTGGATCACGAACATCACGTCGGGGCGGCCGGCGTCGTATTCGTCGAAGACCAGTGCGGTCGGGGTCTGCAGCGCCCAAGGGAGCAGGCCCTCGCGGAACTCGGTCACCTGCAGCCCGTCGCGCAGGACGATGGCGTCGCGGCCGATCAGGTCGATGCGGCTGATGTGCGCGTCGAGGTTGATGCGGATGCACGGCCACTTGAGGCGCGCGGCGACCTGTTCGATGTGGGTCGACTTGCCGGTGCCGTGATAGCCCTGGACCATGACGCGGCGGTTGTGGGCGAAGCCGGCGAGAATCGCGAGCGTGGTGTCCGGATCGAACACATAGCTGTCGTCGAGGTCGGGCACGCGCTCGTCCGCCTCGGAAAAGGCGGGCACGGTCATGTCGATGTCGATCCCGAAAAGCTCGCGCACGGAAACGGTGCGGTCGGGAGCGGAAAGGACGGTGGTGGCGCGGCTGTCGGTCTGGCTCATCGGACTCTCGGTAATTGCGAGGCTCCGCCTATACGGCGGGCAAGGCCGGTGCAATGCCATTTGCGCGGGATGGCGCGCATGAAAAAGGGCCCCGCGCAGGCGCACGGAGCCCTTTCCCTTACGGAAACCGCGAGGGCTTACTTGCCGAGCGGCGGGGCCGGCTGGAAGGCCGGGGGCAGGGCGGTGCCGGTGGCGTTGCCCGGAACCTCGACAATCTGCGACTTGAGCGGGCCGAGCGCGCCGAGCAGCTCGTTCTTCTCCGCCGCGGGGACCTTGAAGTGGTCGAGGCTGGCGACGAGGTCTTCGACCAGCGCGTTGAACTCGCCTTCCGTCACGCCCATGCCGTGGTGCGAGGCCTGCATCGACAGACCCTTGTATTCGCAGGGACCGCCGGTCGCCATGCACACGAACGCCTTGAGATTGGTGACCAGCCGGTTCGCATCCGACTTGGCGAACTTCGCGTTGATGCGGGTGTCGGCAAGCACGCGCCCGGCAAAGTCGTTGACGACCGCGTCGATCGCCGGCGCACCGCCGAGGCGATCGTAGAGCGACTTGGTCGCCGCCGGCGCGGCCGCCGCAGCGGGGGCGTGGTGCTTCTTCTTGTGCTTGCCCTTGGCCATCGCCGTCGACGGTGAAAGCGCAAGAGCAAGGGCGATGACCGATCCGGTCCAGAGTGAACGCATGTGGAGTCTCCCCAAATTCGATTCGACGGCAGGAGTGCGCCCGAGATTGCCGCGCGCGAACGCTATGCCGATCCGTGTTGCAGGCAAGTGACGGACGGCACACCTCGCCGGGCCGTGGCGATCCTGCGGCGGACTGAACGGTATGAACTGTATCGGACATACCAACTAGTCGGTATGGTCAATTCGTGTCCGCGACTCGTCCCCAGCGCCCTCCGACGGCCCGCGAAAAGCTGCTCGATGCGGCGGTGAAGCTGGTGCGCACGAACGGCTTTGCCGGGACGTCGGTCGACGAGCTGTGCGCCGAAGCGGGGGTTACCAAGGGGGCGTTCTTCCATCACTTCGCGTCGAAGGAGGCGCTTGGTGCGGCGGTGGCGGATTACTGGACGGAAACCACCAGCGTCCTGTTCGCACAGGCGCCCTACCACGATCACGCCGACCCGCTCGACCGCGTGCTCGGCTATCTCGACTTCCGCATCGAAATCCTCGGCGGGCCGATCGAGGGCTTCACCTGCGTCGCCGGGACGATGGTGCAGGAGGCCTACAAGGCGAGCGAGGCGATCCGCCTGGCCTGCGGCAACAGCATCCTTGGCCATTCGCGCGTGCTCGAAGGCGACATTGCCGAGGCGATCCGCGTCCACGCCTTGCGCGGCGTCGATGCTCCGAGCCTTGCCCGGCACATCCAGGCGGTGGTCCAGGGCTCCTTCATTCTCGCCAAGACCCAGGACGAGGCCTGCGCCGCGGCGATGGCGCGCGAGAGCCTGGTCCACCTCAAGCGCTATTTCGAATTGCTCTTCGAAAAGGAGCCCGCCGATGCCGGTTGATCCCCATGCCGAAATCGAGGTCACCGCGCTGTCGTGGGTGCCCGAGATGGCCCGCGGCCAGGTCCGCGACCTCCGTGTGCGCTGGGCGCTGGAAGAGGCAGAGCTGCCGTATCGCACCCGGCTGCTCGGCGGAGCGATCGGGGCGGCGCGGCCCGACTGGTACTACCGCGAGCAGCCCTGGGGGCAGGTGCCGGCGTACCGCGAGGGCGCGCTCGAGCTGTTCGAATGCGGCGCAATCGCGCTCCACGTCGCCGAAAAGAGCGAAGCGCTGCTCCCTGTCGACGAAATCGGCCGCAAGCGCGCGATCGCCTGGCTGTTCGCCGCGCTCAGCACGATGGACGTCGCCGCGATGGGCCTGGTCATCCCGCGCGTCGTGGGCGCAGATACCGACTGGGGACCGGGGGCGACCAAGGCCTTCGGAGACCTCGCCGACATGCGCTTGTCGCGCCTTTCCGACTGGCTCGGCGACAAGGAGTGGCTGGAGGGCCGCTTCACCGTTGGCGACCTGATGATGGTGGCGACGCTGCGGATCGGGACGCTGGCGGAGCGGCTCCCGGCGAGCCTTTCCGCTTACGTCGCACGCGGTGAGGCGCGGCCCGCGTTCCAGCGCGCGCTTGCCGCGCAACTGGCCGATTTTAAAGCAGAACCTGTCCAATAAACGACGACCCGGAGGCGTGGATGGTCCACGCTCCCACCTTGAGAAGGGACCCAGCCCGATGAGCAAGATGATCTTTATCAGCCTCCCCGTCGCCGATGTCGAACGCTCGCGCGCGTTCTACGAGGCGCTCGGTTTCACCCACAACCCGCAGTTCAGCGACGACAACGGCGCCTGCATGGTGTGGAGCGAGGCAATCTACGTGATGGTCATGAGCAAGGCCAAGTGGGCTCAGTTCACCGACCGTCCGATCTGCCCGCAAGGCTCCAGCGAAGTCGCGCTCAACATCGCGGTCGACAGCCGCGATGCGGTCGATGCCTTCGCCGAGGCGGCGGGGGCCAACGGCGGGACCGTCGACGTCAACCCGCCGCAGGACCACGGCTTCATGTACGGCCGCGACGTGCTCGATCCCGACGGCCACGTCTGGGGTCCGATGTGGATGGACCCCGCAGCCGCGCAGGGAGAGACCGCCGCGGCTTCCGCCTGAACCCGAAATCGGGAGGGTACCGAGGAGAGAATGCCATGAGCTACATCGACGGTTTCGTCATTGCCGTGCCGAGCGCGAACCGGCAGGCGTTCATCGACCACGCCACCAAGTTCGACACCATGCTGGTCGAGGCCGGCGCGCTGCGGGTTGTGGAAGCCTGGGGCGAGGACGTGCCCCGCGGCAAGCAGACCGACTTCTACGGCGCGGTCGATGCGCAGGACGACGAAACGGTCTGCTTCAGCTGGATCGAATGGCCTGACAAGCAGACCCGCAACGCCGTTCACGCCCGGATGGAGCAGATGATGAGCGACGGGACGATGGATGGCGACCCGCACGACATGCCGTTCGACGGCAAGCGCATGGTCTTCGGCGGCTTCGAGGCGATTGTCGAGGAAGGCAGTTGGACTCCGGGCGCCTACGTCCAGGGCTTCGTCCTCCCAGGCACCGACCGCGAGGCCTATCGCAAGATGGCGCAGGACGCCTGGACGATGTTCGAAGGCTATGGCGCCCTGCAGGTCGTCGAGTGCTGGCAGGACGACGTTCCCCACGGCAAGCAGACCGACTTCTTCCGTGCCGTCAAAGCGGAAGACGGCGAGAGCGTGGTGTTCTCGTGGATGCTGTGGCCGAGCAAGGCGGTGTGCGACGCGGCCAGCGAAAAGATGCAGTCGGATGAAACCATGCAGATGCCCGACGTCGTGCCCTTCAACCCGCAGCGCATGATCTTTGCCGGTTTCGTGCCGGTCGTCGAAATCGGGGGAGATTGACAGATGGCCGACTTCATCTGGTACGAATTGCTGACCACCGATGCCGATGCCGCGGCCCGGTTCTATGGCGCGGTGGTCGGCTGGACCTTTGGCGACAAACCGGCCGATGGCATGGATTACCGCATGATCCAGCGCGCTGACGGCGGCAATGCCGGCGGAGTACTCGCGCTGACGGGCGAGATGCAGGCGGGCGGGGCGCGGCCGACGTGGCTGCCCTATCTCCACGCGGCCGACGTCGATGTCGAAGTCGCGGCAATCCTTGCCCAGGGCGGTGAAAGCCTGATGCCCGCAACCGACCTGCCGGTGGGCCGCATCGCCATGGTCAAGGATCCGCAAGGGATCGTCATCTACCTGATGAACCCGGTCCCGCCGCCGGGGATGGAGGGGATGGAGAGCGATGTCTTCTCTGTCACCGAACCGCAGCGGGTGCGCTGGAACGAACTCGCCAGTCCCGACCTCGCCGGCTCGAAGGCGTTCTACAGCAAGCACTTCGGGTTCGAATTCAACAACTCGATGCCGATGGGGGACTTGGGCGACTACTGCTTCATGGAGCACGGCGGTCGCACGCTTGGTGCGATGATGCAGGCCCAACCGGGCCAGCCAACCGCATGGCTGATGTACTTCGGCGTTCCCTCGATCGCGGCTGCAAAGGCGCTGGTCGAGGCGAACGGCGGCATGGTCGTGATGGGCCCTCACGAAGTACCCGGCGGCGAATGGGTGATCATCGGCGTCGATCCGCAAGGCGCGGGCTTCGGCCTCGTTGGTCCCAAGGGAGAATAGCGCGATGACCACCAACCTCGTCTGCCTGTGGTATCACGGCGACGCAGAGGCCGCCGCGCGGTTCTACGCCGAGACTTTCCCCGACAGCGCGGTCCATGCCGTCCACCGCGCGCCGTCGGACTACCCAGACGGACTCGAGGGCGACGTCCTCACGGTCGATTTCACCGTCGTCGGCATCCGCTGCATGGGCCTCAACGGCGGCCCGGCGTTCAGCCAGAGCGAGGCGTTCTCGTTCCAGGTCGGCACCGACAGCCAGGAGGAAACCGACCGCTACTGGAACGCCATCGTCGGCAATGGCGGTCAGGAGAGCGCCTGCGGCTGGTGCAAGGACAAGTGGGGCCTGTCGTGGCAGATCACCCCCAGGGTCCTTACCGCCGGCATGGGCGATCCCGATCCCGCCGTGCGCAAGCGCGTGTTCGAGGCGATGATGACCATGCACAAGATCGACCACGAGGCGATCGAAGCCGCAGCGCGGGGAGAGGTGTGATGCTGGCACTCTATGGCCACCCGTTTTCCAGCTACACCTGGAAGGCGCTGATCGCGCTTTACGACCGGGACATTCCGTTCGAGTTCCGGACGATGGAGCACCCCGACAACCCTGCAGTGGTCGCCGCCGCCTCGCCACTGGGCAAGTTCCCGCTGCTGGTGGACGACGGCGAAGAGGTGTTCGAGGCGACCGCGATCATCGAATGGCTCGCCGCGACCCGGCCCGAGGCGGCGGACCTGCTGCCCGCCGACCCGCGCGAAGCGGCGCGGGCGCGGATGATCGACCGGGTGTTCGACAACTACGTGATGAACGTGATGACCGAGAGCGTCGTCGACGTCATCAACAACGGCGCGTACCAGCCCGAAACCCGCGCCTCGGTCGAGGAGCGACTGGGCAAGAGCTATCGCTGGCTCGAGCAGTGGCTGGCCCGGAGAGCCGATCCCGGACGGATCACGCTGGTCGAATGCGCCGCCGCGCCCTCGCTGTTCTATGCCGACTGGGTCTGCTCGATCCCCGACGAATGCCCCAGGCTCAGGGCCCTCCGCACCCACTTGCTGGCGCTCCCCGCTGTCAGCCGCTGCGTCGAGGATGCGCGCCCTTTCCGCCACTACTTCCCGCTCGGCGCGCCTGACCGCGATTGATTGGAGATCACCATGGCCGAAGCCCCCTATGAGTTGAGCATTTCCACTTTCGTCGCCGCGCCGCCTGAAAAGGTGTGGGACGTCCTCGCCAACCGACAGGAAGAATGGTGGTGCCCGGCCCCCTGGCGCGCCACCGTCGACAGGCAGGACCGCCGCCCCGGCGGGGCCTGCAACATGACGTTCCGCGGACCCGACGGCGAGGAGATGCCGCAGAACGGGATCTACCTCGCCTATGACGAGGGCCGCCGCTTCGTCACCACCGACGCGCTCGATGCCGATTTCAACCCCAGCGAACCGTTCATGGTGGGCATCTGGGAAATCGCGCCGGAGGGCGAGGGCACGCGCTACACTGCGACCGCCCGCCACTGGACCGAGGAGGCGATGAAACAGCACGCCGAGATGGGCTTCGTGGACGGCTGGAACGCCTGCGCCGCACAGCTGAAGGCGTTGAGCGAGGCCGGCTGATCCGCTTCGGCCCGCGATAGCGCTTCCCAATACAAGCGGTTCGTGCCTATCCTCGCGCAAAACGAGGGTCGCGCGTCCGCTGAAGGGGAGGCGTGCATTGGGGGAATTCCTGCCGAAGTCGGAGCAGCTGGCGTCGCTGGCGCCGCATGCGCTCGCGGAGCTGTCACAGGCGGCTGACCGGTTCACGATTCCCCGCGGCGAGACGCTGTTCCGCCAGGGCATGAAGGCCGACGCGCTCTACATCGTCACCGCCGGCCAGCTCGAGATCCACGCCCGCATTCCTGGCGACGAGGCCGCCGCGGTCAGCTCGATCGAGCCGGGCGAGGTGGTCGGCGAGTTCGCGTTGCTCGACGAAGGCCCACGCTCGGCCAACGTGGTGGCGCTGGCAAACACCGAAGGCCTGCGCATCCCGCGCACTCGCTTCGCGGCCTTGCTCGCCGACGGCAAGCCGTGGACGCTCGAGCTGATCGACGCGCTGCGCAGCCTCGTCGCCATCCGCACCCGCGCCACGATCGACCGGATTGCGAAGGCCGGACGCTATGACCTCTCCGCCCTGCGCGCGCCGGGAACGCCCGCCGACATCGCGACGCGCGGCGGGGCCGAGGCGGCAGGGCTGTTCGGGGCGCTGGGCCGGCTGGCCGAGCTGGGGCCGGACGGGGCAAGCTGGCTCGCCTCGCGCGGAACCTGCCTCGCGGTGCCGAGGGGGGCGTTGCTGGTCGAAGCAGGCGCGGAATCGCGCGCCGTCCAGGTCGTGCTGCGCGGCGCTTTGCGCACCGCGCTGCCCCGGGCCGAGGGCAACGAGCAGGTCATGATCCACGGGCCCGGCGATCTTGTCGGGCTGGTACCGGCATTCGACGACGGGCCGCATGCGCTGGGCGTGGAAGCGAGCGAGGACGCCCATGTCCTGCAGATCCCGCGCAGCCGCTTCGACGAGTGGCGACGGCGCGGCGATCCCCATGCGCTCGCGCTGTTCGCCGCGATCGGCCGGCAACTGGTGCGCGACCAGCGCCGCGCCAACCGTCACCTGGGGCGGGCGGTGGCGCTCGACCACTTCAACGCCGCAGCGCGGGAGGCTGCCTAATGTGCCGGATCCTCTCCTACCTCGGCGAGCCGGTCCTGCTCGACCACCTGCTCTATGCCCCGGATTCGTCGCTGCTCAACCAGACCACGGCGGCGCAAATGCTGTCGATGCTCAACCTCGCAGGGTTCGGGATGGCGGCGTGGGACCCGTCGAGCCACATGCCGCAGGCGCCCTATCGCTACCGCACCACCCAGGTCGCGGTGTTCGATCGCAACCTCAAGGAACTGGCGACCAAGCTCAACGTGGGCGCGCTGCTCGCGCATATCCGCGGGGTGCCGATGACCTCGACAGTCCAGGTCAACGAGCAGAACGTACACCCCTTCCGCTTCGAGCGGGTGCCGCTGGCGATGGCGCACAACGGCGACCTCTCGGGTTTCCGTGAGATGCGCTTCGACCTTGTCCCGCACGTGAAGCCCGAGTTCGCGAAGGCGATCCAGGGGTCGACCGACAGCGAGTGGATCTATGCGCTGGTCGCCTCTGCGCTGCCCGATCCCTATGCGGTCAATGCGCCCGAGGCGATCCTCGCCGCGATCCGCCACGCGCTCGCCACGATCCGCGAGGTAAGGGCGCGGCACGGCATCGCCCGCTCGTCGTCGGCCAACCTGATCTTCTGCGACGGGACCAACCTCGTCGCGGTGCGCTACACCTTCGACTTCGGGCGGTTCGAGGCGAGCCAGCTGCAGGGGACGACCGACTTCCTCTCGATGTGGTACACCTTCGGGCGCGACTATGGCCTCCACGACGACGAGTGGAAGCTGACCGGCGGGGCGGCGAGCGCCAACAGCCTGATCGTCGCCTCCGAACCGCTGACTCGCGACTTTGCCACCTGGATCGAAGTGCCGGAATACTCGGCGCTGGTCGCCCGTGCCGACGGGGCGCGGCGGTTTGCGGAAATCCATGCCTTGGAAGTGTGAGCTGGCGCGAACCTAGGCCCCCTTGCTCGTCATTGCGAGGGCGAAGCCCGGGGCAATCCAAGGGGTTTGCACTGCGCCATGGATTGCTTCGTCGCTGCGCGCCTCGCAATGACGATGGGTGTTTGGAGTTCGGGATCAGGCCGCTAAGATCGGGAAAACCACGGAGGCGGTTCCATGAGCAGCATTTTCGATTCGATCCTCGGCCAGGTCAGCAGCAACGTCGATGTGAAAAACCTCGCCGCGAAGGTCGGGCTCGATCCCAGCCAGGCCGAAAGCGCGATCGCCGCGCTCGCCGCCGGGCATCAGGCCAAGGGCGACACGATCGAGACCGCCGCCGCGACCAGCGGGCTCGATGCAGGCGTGCTCCAGCAGATTGTCGGCCACATCGGCGGGGAGGGCTCGCTCGCCAGCTTCGCCTCGGCCTTGGGGCAGAACCCCGACGCATTGAGAATGGTCACCGGTTTCCTCGACAAGGACGGCGACGGCAACCCGCTCGACGACCTCGCCGGGATGGCCAAGGGGCTGTTCGGCGGCAACTGATTCCTCGGGAAACCACGGTCGTCATTGCGAGGCCGAAGGCCGCGGAAATCCACAGTGTGGCCTCGTGGATTGCTTCGTCGCTGCGCTCCTCGCAATGACGAAGCTGAGTGTGCAGTTAAGTCTGGATCGCAAACGATGCTCGACCTCGCCCTGTCCCTTCTGATGCTCGCGGGCATCGCGCTGCTGGCCGGCGCGATCTACCTGTGGCGCAAGGGGGAGCGGCAGCGGCCGCTGCTGATGCTGCTGCTGGTCGCGATCATGGGCGTGAACGTCGCCATCTGGACCGTGCCCGACAAGGCCGGAAAGACGCTTGCGGGGGCAGGGGCGACACCCGCGCCCTAACCGCGGATACGCTCGCACAACATGGGTGAAAACCCGCCGCGCCCCCCTGCAACGGTGCGGGAAAGTCGCTATCTTGCGGCCATGCCCTTCGCCCCGTTCGTGCCGCTTCGCGTCTATTCGTCGTACACCATGCTCGATGGTGCGATCGATCCCAAGATGATCGCCCAGACCGCTGCGGCGCGAGGCTTCCCGGCGATCGCAGTGACCGACCGCAACGGGCTTTACGCCGCGCCCGCGTTCGCCTCGGCGTGCAAGGACAAGGGCGTGCAGCCGGTGATCGGCACGACGCTGGCCGTCGCCCGGCCCGAAAGTGGCGGCGCCAACCCCGGCTTCGGCCCGGCGAGCCCGCGGATCGACTGGCTGGCGCTCTATGCGCAGGATGCGACCGGGTACGACAATCTCTGCCATCTCGTCAGCCTGGCCCACCTCGACCGCCCGCTGGAGTTCGACGCGCACGTCACGCTCGCCGATCTCGTCGGTCGTACCGAGGGCGTGGTCTGCCTGACCGGGGCGGGCGAGGGGGCGCTGGCCCGGCTCTTTGCCGAAGGGCAGGACAGCGCGGCGCAGGCTTATGCAGACCGGCTGGTCGAACTGTTTCCGGACCGGCTCTACATCGAGATCGCCCGCCGCGGCGAGGCGGTGGAAGAGGCGAGCGAGGACGCACTGGTCGAACTCGCCTATGCGCGGAACCTGCCGCTGGTCGCGACCAATCCGGCGTGCTTCGCGGACCCCGGCTTCTACGATGCCCATGACGCCATGCTGTGCATCGCCAGCTCGACCCACGTCGACAGCCCTGACCGCCCGCGCTCGTCGCAGCAGTGGTGGATCAAGTCGGCGGAGGTGATGGAGGAGCTGTTCGCGGACCTGCCCGAGGCGCTCGCCAACACCCTCGTCGTCGCCCAGCGCACCGCGTTCGCCCCGCCCAAGCGCAAGCCGCTGCTTCCCAGTCTCGCCGGCGACAAGGAGGGCGAGGCGCGGATGATGGCGCAGGATTCGCGCCGGGGCCTGGTCGAGCGGGTGCGGACGTACTGGCCGGAGACGCTGTTCGACGAGGTCGAGGCGCTGATCCTGCGCGATCCGGAGGACGAGAGCGCGGCGGAATGGCCCAAGCTCGCCGAAGCCGGGCATCTCGAGGAGGTCCAGGGCTACAAGGACCGGCTCGAGTTCGAGGTCGGCATCATCAACCGGATGGGCTTCGGCGGCTACTTCCTGATCGTTGCCGACTTCATCAAGTGGGCGAAGGACAACGACATCCCGGTCGGCCCGGGGCGCGGTTCGGGCGCGGGCAGTCTCGTTGCCTGGTCGCTGACCATCACCGACCTCGACCCGATCAAGCTGGGCCTGCTGTTCGAACGCTTCCTCAACCCCGAACGCGTGTCGATGCCGGACTTCGACATCGACTTCTGCGAAACCCGCCGCGGCGAGGTGATCCGCTATGTCCAGGCGAAGTACGGGCACGACCACGTCGCCCAGATCATCACTTTCGGCAAGCTGAAGGCCCGCGCGGTGCTGCGCGATACCGGCCGCATCCTCCAGATGAGCTATGGCCAGGTCGACCGGCTGTGCAAGATGGTGCCCAACCATCCGACCGATCCGTGGACCCTGCCGCGCGCCCTCAACGGCGTCGCGGAACTTCACCGCGAGTACGACAACGATCCCGAGGTCAGGCGGCTGATCGACCTCGCGATGCAGCTCGAAGGCCTGCCGCGCAACAGCTCGACCCACGCGGCCGGCGTGGTCATCGGCGACCGCCCGCTGGCGCAGCTGGTGCCGCTCTATCGCGATCCGCGTTCGGACATGCCGGTGACCCAGTTCGACATGAAGTATGTCGAAGACACCGGGCTCATCAAGTTCGACTTCCTCGGCCTCAAGACGCTGTCGGTGCTGCGCAAGGCGGTCGACCTCCTGAGGAAACGCGAGATCGAGATCGACCTGTCGGCGCTGCCGTGGGACGATACCGCGGTCTATGACCTCCTCCAGCGCGGCGATACGGTCGGCGTGTTCCAGTTGGAATCGGAAGGCATGCGGCGCACGCTCGCGGCGGTGAAGCCAACCAACTTCGGCGACATCATCGCGCTCGTCTCGCTCTACCGCCCGGGCCCGATGGACAACATCCCGCTGTTCGGCCGGCGCAAGAACGGTGCGGAATCGATCGAGTACCCGCACGAGAAGCTCGCCGGGATCCTGAGCGAGACCTACGGGATCTTCGTCTACCAGGAACAGGTCATGCAGGCCGCGCAGATCCTCGCCGGATACTCGCTCGGCGACGCCGACCTGCTGCGCCGCGCCATGGGCAAGAAGGTCCAGGCGGAAATGGACGCGCAGCGCCAGCGCTTCGTCGATGGCTGCAAGGAGGTCTCGGGGATCGACAAGGCCAAGGCCAACGAGCTGTTCGACCTGATCGACAAGTTCGCCGGCTACGGTTTCAACAAGTCGCACGCCGCCGCCTATGCGCTGCTCGCCTATCATACCGCGTGGTTCAAGGCGCACTATCCGCACGAGTTCTACGCCGCCTCGATGTGCTTCGACATGCACCAGTCGGAAAAGCTCGCGGTGTTCGTCGACGACATGCGCCGCAACGGGATCGCGCTGGCCGGGCCCGACATCAATCGCTCGATCGGCGAGTTCACGGTCGAGCGCACCGACGACGGCCACGCGGTGCGGTACGCCCTCGCGGGGCTGCGCAACGTCGGCGAGAAAGCCATGGACGCCGTCGTCGCCGAGCGTGAGGCCCATGGCTGGTTCGAAAGCCTCGACGACCTGTTCCGGCGGGTGCCGCCCGGGTCGATGAACCGCCGCGCGGTCGAAGCGATGGGCGCGGCGGGTGCGTTCGACAGCCTCAACCCCAACCGTGCGCAAATTGTCGCCAGTGCCGAGCTGCTCCTCGCGGTGGCGGACGAGGCGGCGCGGACCAAGGCGAGCGGGCAGGGCGGCCTTTTCGGCGGCGACGACCATGCCGCGCCCGCGCTGCGCCTGGCCGAGGTCAAGCCGTGGAGCCGCGCCGAGCAGATGGCGGCGGAGCGCGAGAACTTCGGTTTCTACTTCGCCGCGCATCCGGTCGAGGAATACCGCGCCGTCGCCAGCGCCAACGGTGCCCGCACCTACGCCAGCCTGATGGGCGGCGGCGGCGACGCCGCGGGGCGCACGGGCGCGGTCATGGCGGCGATGGTCGAAGGCGTGCAGCGCCGCAAGACCAAGCGCGGCAAGGACTTCGTTTCGGCCGACTTCTCCGACAGCTCGGGCCAGTTCTCCGCTTCGTGCTTCGAGGAATCGCTGGTCGACGCGTTCGTGCAGTGGGCCAAGGACGGCACCTGCGTGCTGCTCAACGTCGAGCTCGACAAGCCGAGTCCGGACGAGCCGCCACGTATCACCATCCGCGGCGGGCGGCCACTCGCTTCGGTCAACTCGGCCGCCAAGATGCAGCTAAAGCTCGACGTGACCACGCCCGAAGCGCTGGGCGAACTGGCCGCGCTGCTCCCGCGCGGGGCGACCGGGCGCGGCGAGGTGCTCGCGCGGCTGCGCACCGGGCGCGAGCGTGAACCGCTGGTCCGGTTGGGCACCGACTTCCAGCTCGATGCGGATCTGGTCGAGCGGTTGATTCCCATCGAAGGCCTTGCCAATGTGGCGCTGACGGCCCGGGCGGAACGACACCTGCGGCTGGTGCAATAGGAAAACGGAGAGAAACCAGGATGGGCGCGCTGGGCGGGATGCAGGACTGGAAGCTCAGGGTTACCCACCTGATCGATCATGCGGCGAGCGAGCATGGCACGCGCGAGATCGTCAGCCGCTGGGCCGACGGCAGCGAGAGCCGGACCAACTGGGCCGGGATCCGCCGCGATGCGCTCAAGATGACGCAGGCGCTGCGCGGGCTCGGCATCCAGCCGGGCGACCGCGTGGCGACGCTGGCGATGAACCACCACCGCCACCTCGTCACCTGGTACGGCGCGGTCGGGGCGGGCGGGGTGCTCCACACGATCAACCCGCGGCTGTTCGATGACCAGCTGACCTACATCGTCAACCACGCCGAGGACCGAGTGCTGCTTTATGACGCGCAGTTCCAGCCGATCATCGACCGGCTGCGCGGCGAATGGCCGACCGTCGTCAAGTACGTCTGCTTCGATTCGGACGCGCACGAGCAATCGTTCGAGGACTGGATCGGCGCCGAGGACGGCGAAACCGAATGGGCCGATGGCGACGAGCGCGATCCCTGCATGCTCTGCTACACCAGCGGCACGACCGGCAATCCCAAGGGCGTGCTCTACGAACACCGGTCGACCATGCTCCACGCGCTCGCGGCGCTGCAGCCACAGGTTCACAACATGGACAGCCGGACGGTCATGCTCCCTGTCGTGCCGATGTTCCATGCGGCGAGCTGGGGCCTGCCCTGGGCGGGCGCGGCGGCGGGGTGCAAGTTCGTCTATTGCGCGACCAACGATCCGGCGACGCTGTGCGACCTGTTCCGGCGCGAGGAGGTGACGGTCTCCGCCGGCGTGCCGACCGTGTGGCTCGGCGTGCTCCAGCACCTCGACGCCAGCGGGCAGGACATGCCGGCGTTCAAGCAGATCGTCTGCGGCGGCTCGGCCATGCCCAAGGCGATGATCGAGCGGTTCATGCGCAATGGCGTGCGTATCGTCCACGCCTGGGGGATGACCGAAACCTCGCCGATCGGCACCACCGGGTGCGAGCCGTGGAATTGGGACAAGCTCTCGTTCGACGACCAGGTCATGGCCAAGGTGATGCAGGGCCGCGTCCCCTTCGGCGTGGAGATCCGCTGCGTCGATCTCGATGATCCCTCGAAGGTGCTGCCCCGCGACGGCAAGACCGCCGGCGCCCTGCAGGTGCGCGGTCCGTGGGTGGTCAAGCGCTACTTCAAGGCGGAGAAAGACGCGGTCGGGCCCGGCCAGTGGTTCGACACCGGCGACGTCGCGCTGATTCATCCCGACGGCGTGCTCCAGCTGACCGACCGAACCAAGGACGTCATCAAGTCAGGCGGCGAATGGATCAGCTCGGTCGAGCTCGAGAACGCCGCGGTCGGCCACCCGGCGGTGCAGGAAGCCGCCGCCATCGGCATCTATCACCCCAAGTGGGACGAGCGCCCGATCCTGGTCGTCATCAAGCGCGAAGGGGCGGAGGTGACGGCTGGGGAACTGCGCGAATATCTTGCCGGACACGTCGCCAAGTGGTGGCTGCCCGACGCGGTCGAATTCGTCGACGACATTCCCCACACCGGCACCGGCAAGATCAGCAAGAAGGACCTGCGCGACCGGTTCAGGGACTACAAGCTGGCGGAGGCCTGAGATGACCACGTACATCGATCCCTCGCGCGACAACTGGCAGCGGTTCAAGGACCTGCCCCGCGATCGCCCGATCCAGATGCTCAACCTGATCAAGCTGCGTGAGCTTGCCGAATACCCGGAAGGCCATCCCAACCGCGGCAAGGGCCTGACCGGCCGGGAGGCCTATGCCATCTACAAGGAGGGCTTCCAGCGCGTGGTCGCGAACGACGGTGCCGCGATGATCTGGTCTCCGCCGCTGGAGTGCGTCGTCACCGGGCCCGAGGACGAGTGGGACGAGATCTTCGTGATGGGCTATCCCGACAGCGCGGCCTTCATGAAGATGGTCAAGAACGAGGAATACGTCCGCGACGTCGTTCCCCACCGCACCGCCGCAGTCGCCGACAGCCGCCTGATCCGCTTCGGCCCGTGAGCGGCGCGTCGGGCGCGCCGTGGCACGCCCATGTCTATTACCGGCGGGCCTCCCGCGACGAAGCGCGATCGCTCCACGCTCGGCTTGCGGCGATGGACGCGGTGCTGTTCGCGGGCAGCCTCTGCGACGAACCGGTCGGACCGCACCCGCAGGCGCAGTTCGAGGTCCACTTCCGCGAAGGCGATCATGAAGCGGTGCGGGCGGTAATCGCCGGGAGCGGCCTCCGCGCGCTCATTCACCCGCTGACCAACGATGACCTCGCCGATCACACGGTACTCGGCGAATGGCTGGGCGAACCGCTGCCGCTCGACCTGTCGGCGTTGGACCCGCCGGGCGTGAACCAGGGGCTGGCGAGGTTTGGGAGGAGGGATTTCTAAAGCAGGCTCATCTGCCCATCGGCGCTGGGCCTGCGGAAGCGGGTGCTGTCGAGCGAGAGCTTCACCTGATCGATCCCCGCACGCTTGCAGGCGATGCGGAAGCGGGCGCGGAAGAGGTCGGCCCAGACGCCCTGCGGTTTCATCCGCGTGAAGAAAGAGGGGTCGTTGTCGCGGCCCTCCCGGACCGACTGGACGATGGCCATCACCTTGCCGGCGCGGTCGGGGTAATGGACGTCAAGCCACTCGCGGAACAGCGGGGCGACTTCGTGCGGTAGGCGCAGCATGATCCAGCTGGCCGAACGCACGCCGAGCGCCCCGGCGCGCTCGAGGATGCCTTCCATGAATTCGTCGGTGATCGAGGGCACGACCGGAGCGACCGAAACGTGCGCCGGCACACCCGCCTCGACCAGCTTGCCGAGCGCCGCCAGCCGCTTGGCCGGGGCGGCGGCGCGCGGTTCGAGCAGGCCGGACAGGCGCGGATCGAGGCTGGTCACCGAGATGCCGACGGCGACGAGGTTCTCCTTTGCCAGCTCCGCCAGCAGGTCGAGATCGCGCAGCACGCGGTCCGACTTGGTGGTGATCGTCACCGGATGCCGCGCGTCGAGGCACACTTCCAGCACGGCGCGGGTGATGCGGTAGCGGCCCTCGATCGGCTGGTAGGGATCGGTGTTGGTGCCCATCGCCAGCGGCGCCGGCTTGTAGCCCCTGGCGGCGAAGGTCCGGCGCAGGATCTCCGCGGCGTTGGGTTTGGCGAACAGCCTGGTCTCGAAGTCCAGCCCCGGCGAGAGGTCGTGGAAGGCATGGGTGGGGCGGGCGTAGCAGTAGATGCAGCCATGCTCGCAGCCGCGGTAGGCGTTAAGCGAGCGGTCGAACGGGATATCGGGAGACTGGTTGAATGTGACGATGGTCCTGGGCCGTTCCTCGGTCACCGTGGTGCGGATGCGCGGGGCCTCGCCGTCGATTCCCACGCGCTCATCCAGCCAGTCACCATCGGCCTCGCGCGCGGCAAGGCCGAAGCGGCTGGGAACGGCGGCCGATTGCGCGCCGCGGCCATGGATGGACTCGCGCGGGGGCATGAGAAGAACATAGAGAGAACATCAGAGTCGGGCAAGCGCGCAAGTCCAAAAGAATTTGTCACCCTGAACTTGTTTCAGGGTCCCGGGTCTTCCCGCTCCGGAGTAGTCGCGAATAGGCAAACCGACGGGGGAGCTTGCAGTACCGGGTGTCGGGGGAGGTCGCGAGTGGACCCTGAAACCAGTTCAGGGTGACGACGTCCTGTGTATTGGGATTAGGTCTCGGTCAGCCGCGGCATCAGCTCGACGAAGTTGCAGGGCCGGTTGCGGCTGTCGAGCTGCTCGGCGAGAATGCCGTCCCAGCCGTCTTTCACCGCGCCGTTCGAGCCGGGCAGGGCAAAGATGTAGGTCCCGCGCGCGACCACCGCGCAGGCGCGGCTCTGGATCGTGCTGGTGCCGATGGTCTTGTAGCTGATCCAGCGGAACAGCTCGCCGAAGCCGGGAATGTCGCGGGTCTTCACCCGGTCGAGCGCCTCGGGGGTCACGTCGCGGCCGGTCAGCCCGGTGCCGCCGGTGATGATCACCGCGTCGACGCTGCGGTCGTCGATCCAGTTGTTGAGCCGGCTGGCGATGCGCAGCGCGTCGTCCTTTTCGATCGCCCGCGCTGCCAGCGAATGGCCGGCGCCCTTGATCCGCTCGGCAAGAATGTCGCCGCTGGTGTCCTCGTCCGGGCCGCGGGTGTCGGAAACGGTGAGCAGGGCGATATTGATCGGCTTGAACGTGCGGCTGGGATCAACGGCCATTCTGGGTAATCCGCACCGAGCCTGCGCCCGACAGGCCGGGAAACTTGGGCCACATGCCCTGGACGAGGCCCATCCGGCTTTCGGATTCGCCGCCGGCCTGGCGCTCGTACATCCAGTAGTTCCGCATCACGATGTTCACGTAGCCGCGCGTTTCCCAATAGGGGACCGATTCCATCCACAGCAGCGGATCGCCCTGGTCGCGGATCTCGGTGTTCCAGCGCGCCACCGGGAGCGGCCCGGCGTTGTAGGCGGCCATCACCTTGGGCAGCAGGCCCTGCGTCGCTTCGCTGTCGCGCAAGGTGGCGAGGTAGGACTGGCCGAAGCCCATGTTGACTTCCGGAAGCGTCAGCTGCCCGTCGCGGCCGGCGAGCGAGCTGTCCCAGCGGGCGATGTCGCGCGCGGTGCCGGGGCGGACCTGCATCAGCCCGGTCGCGCCGGCGGGGCTGACCGCGCTCGTGCGGAAGTTCGATTCCTGAAGCGAGTGCGCGAACAGCAGCGCCGGATCGACCTTCCAGCCGTTGGCCGGGGTCCACTTCGGCGCGGGGAAGCGGGCCATCGCGTCGGGCCGTGCTCCCGCGGGGGCATTGTAGGCCATCCACAGCTGGGTCGAAGGGAGGCCGAGATCGCGGGCGAGGCGCGAGAGCGGCGCGTATTGCGAGGGATCGCCGATCCGCGCCTGGTGGCGCAGGACTTCGTCGGCCAGTCCGCCTTCGCCGATCTCGGCGAGCTGCACGGCGACGCGCACGTTCGGGACCGAGCGGAGCATCTGCCAGTCGTCGTTGCTGAAGTCGGCCGGGGCGGGCGGCGTCGCCTCGCGCAGGCCGAGCGCTTCGGCCGCCATCATCCCGTAAAGCGTGTCGCGGTTGCCGGCTGCGGCCTTGAGCAGGCCCGAAACCTTCTCCGGCTGGCGGCACTTGAGGTACGCGCGGCTCGCCCAGTAATTGGCGGCGGCGCGCAGTTCCTCGTTCTGGGCGCCCGCGGCACTCTGTTCGAAGGATGTGGCGGCATCGGCGCAGTTGCCGAGGCGCCAGCTGGCGAGACCGGCGGTCCACATCGCCTCGGCCACCCACGGTCCGGTGCCTTCCGCAGCCGACAGCGAGACGGTACGCGCCGAAGCGTCGTCGTTCTCGATATAGAACGCCCAGCCGACCTTCTGCCGCCACTCGGCGCGCGCCTCGGTCGAGAGCGTTGCGTCGATCCCGTCGAGCAGCACCCGCGCCCCGGCGGGGTCATCGACCTTGATCTTCTCCTGGATCGCGTTGGCGATCGAATCCGGCATCGTGCCGTCGCTGGCCGAACGCGGACGGATCCGCTTGGGCGTGGATGGCAGGCTGACGAAGCGCTGTTCGCCGGGGAGCGAGGGCAGCGTGGTCGCCCCGCGCTTGACCGCGAGCCGGCCGACCTGGTCTGCCCAGGGCAGTTCCGGGGCAGTGGCGAGAAGCTGGTTGAGCGGTTCCAGCTCGACCTTCGGCGAGGTCGATGCGAGGTAGAATTCGGACTTGGCGACCGCGTGGAGCGGGCCGTCCGGGCGCTTGGCAAACAGGCTCTGGACAGTCGCCCAGTCCTGCTTGTCGATCGCGCCGAACAGCTGGCTGTAATAGGCGCGGTCGTCGGCGCTGAGCAGGCTCGGCACCGCAGCGCGATCGGCGCGGGTGCGGAAGTATTCGGCGGCGGCGCTGTTGGCGTGGGCGGCGGCGGAGGAGAGCGCGCAGGCCCCGGCGAGCAGCGCCGCGGCTACGGTTCTCTTCATCGATCGCTTGCCGTCCATTCGAGCCAAAGTTTCCAGACCCCCGCCTTGAGCGCCGGCTTCGCCAGCAGAGCCTCAAGATCCATGCCAGCCCCTACCGGCACGTTGCCGCTTTCATGGTTAAACGAGCGTAAATTATCAGCGTTTTTCGCTGGATCGTGGCTGAGAAGCGCCGAAACGACGGAACGGCCGAAAACGAGCAGCCGCTTGGGAGCCGCGAGGGCGACGTGGTGGGAGAGCACGCCGCGCATCCCGGCCTCACCCAGCGCGTTCCAGTCCGGCGCGGGAACCCGCGACGGCAGCGCCGCGGCGAGGTAGATCCGGTCACGCGACAGGCCCATCGCGGTGAGCATCGAATCGAGCAGTTTGCCCGCCCGTCCCGACAGCAGCACCGCTTCGTCGCCGTCTTCGGGCATCGGCACCAGGACCATCAGTTCGGCACCGGACTTGCCCATCGGCGGGACGCGGCGCGAGGGCGGGGCAGGGTCGAGAGTCGGCTCGGTCAGCCACCAGCGGGCGAATTCGTCGAGGTCCGTGGGCCAGGTCGCCGGGTCCCCGCCGATGCTCGGAGCCGAGGGCTTGGCCGGAGCAGGTTCCGGATCGACGCTACGGCGCTGCGGCGCGGCGCGCGCGCCCGGTTCCGCCTCGACCTCGGCCAGCCACGCCGTCGGGTCGTCGCTGAAGGCACAGTCCACCCCCGCCGCGCGCCACCAGTCGAGCGTCGCGGCCATCAGGTCCCGGGGGACGGACTTTTCCTCAGAGTGCAATCGAAACTCCCGCAGGCGGCCATGCGGTCTTGACCTTGCCGGACGGCTCTTTCAAGGCACGGCTTCGAGTTAACGACATTCTTGAAGAGAGACGGAGCAGGGGCATGAGCGAACGCGAATCGATGCCGTACGACGTCGTGATCGTGGGCGGCGGCCCAGCGGGCCTGGGCGCGGCGATCCGGCTGAAGCAGGTCAATGCCGACATCTCGGTGTGCATCCTCGAAAAGGGCTCCGAGATTGGCGCGCACATCCTTTCGGGCGCGGTGGTCGATCCCAAGGCGATCGACGAGCTGCTCCCCGAATGGCGCGAGGATTCGTCCTGCCCGCTCGGCGAGACCCCGGTCACCGACAACTGGCATTGGGTGCTGACCCGCACCGGCAAGATGAGCATCCCGCACTGGCCGATGCCTCCGTTCATGTCGAACGAGGGCAACTACACGGTCAGCCTCGGCAACCTCTGCCGCTGGCTGGCGGAAAAGGCGACCGAGCTTGGCGTCGAGATCTTCCCGGGCTTCCCGGCCGCCGAAGTGCTGTTCGACGACAGCGGCGCGGTCCGCGGCGTCGCGACCGGCGACATGGGCGTGGCCAAGGATGGCACCCACAAGGGCGACTACCAGCCCGGCATGGAACTGACCGCCAAGTACACCCTCTTCGCCGAGGGCGCGCGCGGCCACCTGACCAAGCGGCTCAAGGCGCACTATGACCTCGAGGCAAATTGCCAGCCGCAGGTCTATGGCATCGGCATCAAGGAGCTGTGGGACATTGATCCGGCCAAGCATGTGCCTGGCCGCGTCCTCCACACCCAGGGCTGGCCGCTGTCGGAAAGCAATTCGTGGGGCGGCGGGTTCCTCTACCACCAGGCCAACAACCAAGTGGCACTCGGCTTCGTGACTGCGCTCGATTACGCCAATCCCTACGTCTATCCGTACGAGGAATTCCAGCGCTGGAAGCAGCACCCGGCGATCCGCGAGATCCTGGAAGGCGGCCGCCGCGTTTCGTACGGCGCGCGCGCGATCAACGAGGGCGGCTGGCAATCGGTCCCGCAGCTGGCGTTCCCGGGCGGGGCGCTGATCGGCTGCTCGGCCGGCTTCGTCAACGTGCCGCGGATCAAGGGCAGCCACACCGCGATGAAGAGCGGGATGCTCGCCGCCGAGGCGATCGCCGCGGCGATCGCCGCCGGGCGCGAGAATGACGCGCTCAATGAATACGACACCGCCGTGCGCGAAAGCTGGATCGCCAAGGAGCTCAAGAAGGTCCAGAACGCCCAGCCGCTGGTCGCCAAGTTCGGCGGCGAGCTCGGCACGGTGCTGGCGGGCGCGGACATGTGGCTGCGGACCATCGGAGGCTTCGGCATCTGGAAGCCGCTCAAGCATCACCGCGACAGCGAGGCGACCCAGCGCGCCGACCTCTACCAGCCGATCGCTTACCCCAAGCCGGACGGGGTGATCAGCTTCGACCGCCTGACCAACGTCTCGTTCTCCTACACCAACCACGAGGAGGACCAGCCGTGCCACCTCGTTCTCAAGGACCCGACGGTGCCGGTGCGGATCAACCTGCCGCTTTATGCCGGGCCGGAAGCGCGGTTCTGCCCGGCGGGGGTGTACGAGTTCGTCGGCATGGAGGAGGGCTCGCCCCGTCTCCAGATCAACGCCCAGAACTGCGTCCACTGCAAGACCTGCGACATCAAGGATGCCACCCAGAACATCGAATGGGTAACGCCGGAGGGCGGCGGCGGGCCGAACTACCCGAACATGTGATGATGGCGATCCTCCCCCATCGGGGGAGGGGGACCATGCGCAGCCCCCCTCCGTCAGCCCTGCCCCCGGGGCAGTTTATCCTGAGCGGCCGGCCTGCCGGCCAGCCGAAGGGGGCTGCCACCTCCCCCGGCGGGGGAGGATCGGCTTGACCGAGAGCGCCTACGCCAAGATCAACCTCGCGCTGCACCTGCGGCGGCGGCGCGAGGACGGGTATCACGAGCTTGAAACGCTGTTCGCCTTCGTCGATGCGGGCGACGTTCTGTCCGTCTCGCCCGCGCCGCGCGACGATGTGGTGACGGTGGGCGAGTTCGCGGGCGGCATTGCCGATCCTTTCGGCAACATCGTCGCCAAGGCTCTGAACCTGCTGCCGCGCGAAGGCGGCTGGCGGGTGCTGCTGGAGAAAAACCTCCCGGTCGCGGCGGGGCTGGGCGGCGGGTCGGCCGATGCCGGGGCGCTGTTCCGGATGGTCCGCGATCGCGAGGGCCTGCCCAACGACTGGCACGATCGCGCCGCCAGGCTGGGCGCGGATGTCCCGGCCTGCGTCGAAAGCCGCACCTGCATCGGGCGGGGCACCGGGACTGAGCTGGAGCCGGGGCCGCAGGACCTCGCAGGCACGTCCGTCCTGCTGGTCAATCCGCGCATTCCGCTGGCGACAGGGCCGGTGTTCAAGGGCTGGGACGGGACCGACCGCGGCGCCATGCCGGAAGGTTCCGCCCGCGAGATCGCGCTGGCGGGCCGCAACGATCTCGAAGCCCCGGCGATTGCGCTTGTGCCGGAGATCGCGACCGTGCTCGAAGCCCTGCGGGCCACTGGCCCGTGGCTCGCCCGCATGTCGGGCTCGGGGGCGACCTGTTTCGCGCTCTATGACAGCGTAGCGGAACGCGATGCCGCGGCCGCTGCATTGCCCGGTGAGTGGTGGAAACTCGCCGGCAAGCTGCGCTAGGGCGCGGGGATGGAAAACGAAGCCTGCCGCATCCTCGGCACCCCGCGTTTCGGCGGCATCCTCGTCGTTTCGGACCACGCCTCGAACCGCGTTCCCGGCGACATCGACCTCGGCATCGCGCCGGATCTGCTGAACCAGCACATCGCGGTCGATATCGGCGTGGCGGAGGTTGGCGCGCTGATGGCGCAGCGCCCGGGCATCGCCGCGTTCCAGGGAAATGTCAGCCGCCTCGTCTGTGACTTCAACCGCGACGAGCACCTGCCGACCGTCGTTCCGATCGCCAGCGACGGCCACGCCATTCCCGGCAATGCGCTGGATCACGCCGGGCACGAGGCGCGGCTGGCCCGGTTCTTCCGCCCGTATCACGATGCACTGGCCGCCATGCTGGAGGAGACCCCGCAGGCGCTGGTGCTGTCGCTCCACAGCTTTACCCCCCGCCTCGCCAGCAGCGACGAGGCGCGGCCGTGGCATGTCGGGGTGCTCTACAACGAGGACGACCGCGCTGCCCGCATCGCGATCCCCTTGCTCGAGTCTGAGGGTCTCTGCGTCGGTGACCAGCTGCCCTATTCGGGCAAGCTGCTCAACGCGTCGATGAACCGCCACTGCGAGGCGGAGGGGCGGCCGTACCTCGGCATCGAAGTGCGGCAGGACCTGATCAGCGACAACGAGGGTCAGGCCGAGTGGGCCGAGCGGCTTGCCCGGATCGCCAATCTGGTTGCGCTCGAAATCGGTTGCTGACACCGCGGAAAGTAGTCGCGAAAAATACTTTCGACGGAGCGATTTGGCTGGGTTAGGGCTGGGGTAACCAGACATCGCGAGGGTCCCGCCGCTCAAGGCCGGGTCGCGCCCTCGCGCCGGAGAAGACCATGCCCGCCTACCGCTCTCGCACCACTACCCACGGCCGCAACATGGCCGGCGCCCGCGGCCTGTGGCGCGCGACGGGGATGAAGGACAGCGACTTCGGCAAGCCGATCATCGCCGTGGTCAACTCCTTCACCCAGTTCGTCCCCGGCCACGTCCACCTCAAGGACCTGGGCCAGATGGTCGCCCGCGAGATCGAGGCGGCGGGCGGCGTCGCCAAGGAATTCAACACCATCGCGGTCGACGACGGCATCGCCATGGGCCACGACGGGATGCTCTATTCGCTGCCCAGCCGCGACCTGATCGCCGACAGTGTCGAGTACATGGTCAACGCCCACTGCGCCGACGCGATGGTCTGCATTTCCAACTGCGACAAGATCACGCCGGGCATGCTGATGGCCGCGCTGCGCATCAACATCCCGGTCGTGTTCGTTTCGGGCGGACCGATGGAGGCCGGCAAGGTCGTGCTCAAGGGCAAGGAAGTCGCGCTCGACCTCGTCGACGCGATGGTCGCCGCCGCTGACGACCGGGTTTCCGACGAAGACGTCGCCGCGATCGAACGCTCGGCCTGCCCGACCTGCGGGTCGTGCTCGGGCATGTTCACCGCCAACTCGATGAACTGCCTGACCGAGGCACTCGGCCTCTCGCTGCCCGGCAACGGTTCGACGCTCGCCACCCATGCCGATCGCCAGCGCCTGTTCCTCGAAGCAGGGCGCGTCGCGGTCGACCTGTGCAAGCGCTATTACGAGCAGGACGACGAAAGCGCGCTGCCGCGCAATATTGCCACGTTCGCCGCGTTCGAGAACGCCATGAGCCTCGACATCGCGATGGGCGGATCGACCAACACCGTGCTCCACCTGCTCGCCGCCGCGCATGAAGCGGGCGTCGATTTCACCATGGCCGACATCGACCGGCTGAGCCGCAAGGTGCCGTGCCTGTCGAAGGTCGCTCCGGCCAAGAGCGACGTCCACATGGAAGACGTCCACCGCGCCGGCGGGATTATGGCGATCCTCGGCGAACTCGACCGCGCCGGGCTGCTCGATACCAGCCTGCCGACCGTCCATGCCAAGACGCTGGGCGACGCGCTGAACCAGTGGGACATCAAGCGCACCAATAGTCCCTCGGTCCAGGAATTCTTCAAGGCCGCGCCGGGCGGGGTGCCGACCCAGGTCGCGTTCAGCCAGTCGCGCCGCTGGAAGGAGCTCGACCTCGACCGCGAGGGCGGGGTGATCCGCAGCGCCGAGCACGCCTTCAGCAAGGACGGCGGGCTTGCGGTGCTTTACGGCAACATCGCCCGCGACGGCTGCATCGTGAAGACCGCCGGGGTGGACGAGAAGATCCTCAAGTTCTCCGGCCCGGCGGTGGTCTTCGAAAGCCAGGACGCGGCGGTGACCGGCATCCTCACCGGACAGGTCAAGGCCGGTGACGTCGTGGTGATCCGCTATGAAGGGCCCAAGGGCGGACCCGGCATGCAGGAAATGCTCTACCCGACCAGCTACATCAAGTCGAAGGGACTGGGCGCGGCCTGCGCGCTACTCACCGACGGGCGCTTTTCGGGCGGTACCTCGGGCCTCTCGATCGGCCACGTTTCGCCGGAAGCGGCGGAGGGCGGCGAGATCGGCCTCGTCGAGACCGGCGACATGATCGAGATCGACATCCCGGCGCGCACGATCCACCTCGCCGTGACTGACGAGGTCCTCTCGCACCGCCGCGCCGCGCAGCAGGAGGCAGGCTGGAAGCCGGTCAAGGACCGATCGCGCAAGGTTTCGACCGCACTGCGCGCCTACGCCGCGATGACCACCAGCGCCGCGCGCGGGGCGGTGCGGGACATCTCGCAGATCGAGAAGTGACAGGGGCTTGCGGCTGCCCTAATCTCCGTCCGTCCTGAGCCTGTCGAAGGACCGTTCTTCTTTTTGCGAGGTTGAAAGAAAGAACAGTGCTTCGACAGGCTCAGCACGGACGGGCTTGGGGGCTGGCGCTGCTCCTTTCTGGCTGCTCGCAATCGCCGCAGGCACCGGATTCCGCCGTCGCCAACGCCGAACACACCGAATGCGCGCTCGCCGGCGCCGCTGCCTACAGGAACGACTGCACTGTTGAACGCAGCGCTGATGGCCTCGTTGTGCGCCATCCCGATGGCGGATTCCGCCGCTTCCTCACCGGCGAGGGCGACAATCGCATCCGTCCGGCCGACGGAGCCGAGGCGGCCGAGTGGCGCGAGGTCGGTGACGGGCGGGTCGAGGTCGTGGTAGGGCAGGACCGCTACCGCTTTCGCCTCGAGTCCGAGCCCGCCGATGCATCATCCAGCGCCGTTCCCGCCCAGTAACCAGATCCTCACCGTCGCGCAGATGCGCGCGGCGGAAGAGGCGCTGATGGCTGCGGGCACCAGCGTCGACGAACTCATGCAACGCGCGGGCCGCGGGGCGGGGGAGTACGTCCGCCGGGTCGCTGCGGGGCGCGCCGTGACCGTGCTGTGCGGCCCCGGCAACAACGGCGGCGACGGCTATGTAATCGCCCAGCATCTCCTGGAGCACGGCAACCCGGTCAGGGTAATCGCCGCGCGCGAGCCTGCGACCGACGCGGCGCGAAATGCCCGCGCGCTGTACCGGGGCGAGGTCCTGGCACCGGAGGCGCGGGTCAAGGGCGATGTCTTCGTCGATTGCCTGTTCGGCAGCGGGCTGACGCGGGCGCTGCCGGATGATCTGTTCGATCTGCTGACCGAACTCGCCGGAGCACATCATCACCGCATCGCCATCGACCTGCCGAGCGGAGTCGAGAGCGACAGCGGGATGCCGCTCAATTCCGGCCTGCCGCGCTGGGATCTGACGATTGCGCTGGGCGCGTGGAAGTTTGCCCACTGGTCGATGCCGGCGTGCGAGGCGATGGGCGCTCTGCGGCTGGTGCCGATCGGCCGCGCGGAGGTTGCGGGCGCGGCGCGCGTGCTGGAGCGGCCGACTATCGAAGCGCCCGCTGCGGATTCGCACAAATACCGCCGCGGTCTGCTCGGCATCATCGGCGGAGCCATGCCGGGCGCGCCGCTACTGGCCGCGGAGGCCGCGATGCGCAGCGGTGCAGGGTATGTGAAATTGCTCGCGCAGGTCCGCCCGCCGTTCGCTCCGCTCGAACTGGTCGTGGACGATGCCGACCTCGCAACGTCGCTTGCGGACAAACGCTGGTCGGCGCTGCTGGTCGGGCCGGGGCTGGGGCGCGACGAGGTGGCACGGGCGCGCCTTGCTGCCACCATCGAGCGCGGCCTGCCCACGGTGATCGACGCCGATGCGCTGGTGCTGCTCGACCGGCCCGCGCCCGGCGCAGTGCTCACCCCGCACGAGGGCGAGATGGCTGCGCTGGAGAAGGCATTCGAACTTGCCGGCACGGGTCTCCGCCGCGACCGCGCGAGTGCGCTTGCCAGGGCGACCGGCGCGGTGGTCGTGCTGAAGGGTCCGGACACCGTGAACGCTGCGCCAGCGGGCGAGGTGGTCCTCGCTCCCCGAGCCACGTCCTGGCTGTCCGTCGCAGGCACCGGTGATGTCCTCGCAGGGACCATTGCCAGCCGTCTTGCGGTTCACGGCGATCCGCTGCGCGCCGCCAGCGAGGGCGTCATGCTCCACGCCGAAGCCGCGCGCCTCGCCGGCCCCGCGTTCACAGCCGGAGAACTGGCGCGACAGGTGGGCAAGGCGCTGCTAATCGCGCGGTCGTGACCGTTTCCGATCCCGATCTCATCGTCCGCGTCGCCGCCAAGGGCGACGGTGCCACTGCCGACGGCCGCTATGCCCCGCTCGCCGCGCCGGGGGACCGGCTGCTGGCAGACGGCACGGTCGAACCCGGGCCGCACCACGCAGCGGCACCCTGCCGCCATTTCCCGCAGTGTGGCGGCTGCCAGTTGCAGCATCTCGACGAAGAGGTGCTGGCCGAATACGTCGCCGGGCGGGTGACCGGGGCGTCGGCGGGGCAGGGGCTGGCCCCCGAACGGGTCGACCCGCCGCACCTTTCGCCCCCGCGCACCCGCCGCCGCTCCACGCTTCACGCGCAGGCGATCGGGCGGCGCGTGGTGATCGGCTTCCGCGAGCAGGGTTCGCACCGCATCGTCGACATGAAGGAATGCCACGTCCTCGCACCCGAGCTGTTCGCGATGGTCGCGCCGCTGCGGACCATGCTGGAGGGCCTCGCCGACCGCAAGCTCGCAGCGGATGTCGAACTTGTCCTGACCGATCAGGGCGTCGCGATCGACCTGCGCGGGGTGAAGTTCGAAGGGCTCGCCGCGACCGAGGGCCTGCTCGACTTTGCCCGTGACAACGGCCTCGCCCGGTTGACCCTCGATCAGGGTTACGGGGCGGAGACGACGTGGGAGCCGGAGCCGGTTACGGTCACGCTGGGTGCCGTTCCGGTCGCTTATCCGGCGGGCGGGTTCCTCCAGGCGACCCGCGACGGCGAGGCCGCGCTGGTCGCGGCGGCGAAGGAATGGCTGGCGGGTTCGGCCACGGTGGCAGACCTGTTTTCGGGCCTCGGCACCTTCGCCTTCGCGCTGGCCGGGCCGGGAACCAAAGTGCTCGCCGCCGAGGCCGCGCGCGATGCGCACCTCGCCTGCCAGCAGGCGGCGCGGCGGTCAGGCGTGCCGGTCCACGCGCTCCACCGCGACCTGTTCCGCAATCCGCTCCAGCCCGATGAGCTGAACCGCTTCGCCGCGGTCCTCCTCGATCCGCCCCGCGCCGGCGCACGCGAGCAGGTCGAGCAGATCGCTGCCAGCACCGTGGCGCGGGTCGTCTACATCAGCTGCAACCCCGCGAGCTGGGCGCGCGATGCGGCGACGCTGGTGGCCGGCGGTTACCGGCTCGCGGAGCTGCGCGCGGTCGGGCAGTTCCGCTGGTCGACGCATGTCGAGCTGGCGAGCCTGTTCGTGCAGTCATAACTGTCGTCCCGGTTCGGGCCCGGGACGACTCTGGAAATCAGCCGTGGAACACCGCGATCCCCGCGTGGAGGATCAGCGCGATCAGCGCCAGGCTCGACAGCACGAACAGGCCGAAACGAATAACCACCCGGTTCGAGATTGCCTGGACCAGGCTGTGCGCCACCCGCAGCGCGACATAGATCCACGCGATCGTCAGGTTGAGCCCATCGCCCTCGCCGATCATCGCCAGCAGGAGCGAGACGGCGTAGAACAGCGTCGGCGCTTCGTGCAGGTGGTTGTAGTTGTGCGCCTTCCACTGGATGTTCGCCGGCAGCACCGCGTCGAGATCCTTGCCGGTGCCGCCCTGCATCTTGCCCGCATCGACCCCGGCCTTGCTCATCGCCGGGATGCGCGTCGCGTACATCCACAGCCACATCACCATGGTCCACGCCATCAGCGCGACGACGGGTTTCAGGATTTCCATGCCTACCATTTGTCTATCTCCCCCTCAGGACAAAACCACCGCCGGGTCGGCGAAGAGCGTCGCCAGCAAGGCGCGGACCGCCAGCGCGACGAGGCAGCCGGTGGACAGGACGAACAGCAGGAAGCGGACCTTCACCACGTTGCGCGTTGCCTGCCAGATCGAATGGACCACCCTCAGCAGGACATAGGCCCAGGCCAGCACCACATCGACCGCGCCAGCGCCGGTCAGCGCCAGGATGATCACGGTCGGGTAGAAGATCGTCGGCTGCTCCATCAGGTGCGAATAGTTGTGGCTCTTCCAGTTGACCTGCGGCGGCAGCACACTTTCGAGGTCCTGGCCGCGCCCGCCGGGCTGCGCTTTCGACAGGTCCATTCCCGATTTCGCCATTGCCGGGAACCGGCTGCCCGCCGTCCAGAACAGCATGACCAGCGACCACAGCACCAGCACGGCCGCCGGCGCGAGTAATTGCGCTTGCATTGATTGTTCTCCCCCTTCGTTCGTTCGACCCGAACAGGGCGGAGAGTGACAGCCGCGAATGAATTGTCAATTGCAACTAATCGCGGCCGGCCAGCACCCGTGCAAAGGACTGGGGATCGACGTTGCCCCCCGAGAGGATCACCGCCGTCCGCCCGTCCCCCGGCACCTTGCCCGCAAGGATTGCTGCGAGTGCCGCTGCGCCGCCGGGTTCGACGACCAGCCGCAGCTTGGCGAAAGCGAGCCGCTGGGCGGCGCGGACCTCGGCCTCGCTGACCACCGTGCCGCGAATGCCGCGTGGCTGGAGCACCGCGAAGTTGATCGGCCAGGTCTGCGGCGTCTGGAGCGCATCGCAGGCGGTCGGCGGGGCGTCCGCGGCAACCCGCTGGATCGTTCCGGTTTCCAGGCTGCGGGTGAGGTCGTCCCACCCCTCCGGCTCGACCGGGCGGATCTCCGCGTCGGGGAGGGCGAGGGCGAGCCCTGCGGTCAGACCGCCGCCGCCGCACGGGCAGACTACCCGCGTCGGTGCGCCGCCGGCGAGCGCCGCCATCTGCGCGGCGAGTTCAAGCCCGGTGCTGCCTTGTCCCTCGATCACCCACGGATCGCCATAGGCGTGGACCAGCGTCGCCCCGTGCGCCTCGCACAGCCGCGCTGCCACCGCATCGCGGTCCTCGCCGCCCGGCCGGTCATAGAGCACCACTTTCGCGCCCAGCGCCCGCGTCGAAGCCAATTTCACCTCGGGCGCGTCGATGGGCATGACGATCGTCGCGGCGATCCCCAGGCGCCGCGCTGCCCAGGCGACCCCTTGCGCATGGTTGCCGCTCGACACGGCGACCACGCCCGCCCGCCGCTCCTTGTCCGTCAGGTCGGTCAGCCGGTGCCACGCGCCGCGGATCTTGAAGGCGCCGACCGGCTGGAGGCTCTCCGCCTTGCACCACACGGTCGCCCCATCGACCTCCAGCGGCAGCAGCGGCGTTTGCGGGAGGATCGCCGCGACCTTGGCCGCGGCGCGGGCGACGCCGTCGGCGGTGGGAACGCGGAGACTTGGACTTGTCATGGCTATCCCCTAAAGGCGCTGCATCATGGCCGCACCCCGCCACCGGGGAACGCCGGACCTCGAATACAGTTGGAGACCCCATGGCGAAAGTACTGGTGATCGGCGCGGGCGGCGTAGGCTCGGTCTGCGTGCACAAGATGGCGATGAACGCCGATATCTTCACCGGCATCGCGCTGGCGAGCCGGACCAAGGCGAAGTGCGACGCGATAGCCGAGAGCGTGAAGCAGCGCACCGGCGTGACCATCGACACCTACCAGATCGACGCCGATGACGTCGCCGCGACGACTGCGCTGATCCGCGAAGTCCAGCCGGTCCTCGTCGTAAACCTCGCGCTGCCGTACCAGGACCTCCATATCATGGACGCGTGCCTTGCTGCCGGCGTCAACTACATGGACACCGCCAACTACGAGCCGATCGACGAGGCGAAGTTCGAATACAAGTGGCAGTGGGCTTACCAGGACAAGTTCAAGGCGGCGGGGCTGACCGCGCTGCTGGGGTCCGGCTTCGATCCCGGCGTGACCAGCGTGTTCGCGACCTGGCTGAAAAAGCACAAGCTCGACACGATCCGCACGCTCGACATCCTCGACTGCAATGGCGGCGACCACGGGCAGCCGTTCGCCACCAACTTCAATCCCGAGATCAACATCCGCGAGGTTACCGCGCCCGCTCGGCACTACCTTAACGGCAAGTGGGTCGAGACCCCTGCGATGACGATCCGCCAGAACTTCGTGTTCGAGGGCGTGGGCCCCAAGAACATGTACCTGATGTACCACGAGGAACTGGAAAGCCTCGCGAAACACCTGCCCGAGATCGAGCGCATCCGCTTCTGGATGACCTTCGGCGACGCCTATATCCAGCACCTCACCGTGCTGCAGAACGTGGGCATGACGCGGATCGACCCGGTGCTCTACGAGGGCAAGGAGATCATTCCGCTGCAGTTCCTGAAGGCCGTGCTGCCCGAACCGGCCAGCCTCGGTCCCACGACGAAGGGCAAGACCAACATCGGCGACATCGCCACCGGCTTCAAGGACGGCGAAGAGCGCACCTACTACATCTATAACATCTGCGACCACGAAGAGGCCTATGCCGAAACCGGCAACCAGGCGGTCAGCTACACCACCGGCGTGCCCGCGATGATCGGCGCGGCGCTGCTGGTGCAGGGCACGTGGGGCGGGGCGGGTGTGTTCAACATCGAACAGTTCGATCCCGACCCCTACATGGACATGCTCAACCAGCATGGGCTGCCCTGGCAGGTGAAGGAACTGGCCGGGCCGCTGGAGTTCTGATGAACCCGGCGGCGTGGCTCCCGGTCGCTATGCTGGCCGGCTCCAACCTGTTCATGAACGTCGCGTGGTACTGGCACCTCAAGGCCCCGAACCGGGCCTTGTGGGTCGTCGTGCTGCTCAGCTGGGCGATTGCTTTCTTCGAATACTGGCTGGCGGTCCCGGCCAACCGGCTGGGCTCAAAGGTCTATTCGCTGGCCGAGCTGAAAACGTTGCAGGAAGTGATGTCGCTGTCGACGTTCCTGCTGGTGGCATGGGTCCTCTTCGGCAGCCGCCCGGGACCGAGCCAGCTGGTCGGCATGGCGCTGATCGGGCTCGGGGCATTTTTTGTGTACAAGTCGCCGCTAGGGTAAGGACTGAACATGGAAACCAGAGCCGGCGATCCGGGTGCCTTCGCCAACTTCGACCTTAGCCGCGTCGACAGCCCTGCCTTTGTCGTCGACGAGGCGCGCTTGCGGGCCAACCTGTCCGTGCTCGCCGATATCCGCGACCGCGCCGGGATCAAGGTGCTTGCCGCGCTCAAGGCGTTCTCGATGTGGAAGGTCGCGCCGGTCGTCGGGGAATACCTCGACGGGGTCTGCACCTCCGGCCTGTGGGAAGCGCTGCTCGCCGCGGAGCATTACCAAGGCGAGATTGCGACCTACTGCGCCGCCTACAAGGGCGAAGACCTGCCCGAAATCCTCCGCCTGTCCAATCACGTGATCTTCAACTCGCCCGGCCAGATCAAGCGCTTTGCCGGCGAGCTCGAGGCGGCGAGGGCGCGGGGCGATAGGTTCGACGTCGCCCTGCGCATCAACCCGCTCCATGCCGAAGGCGAGGTGCCGCGCTACGACCCGTGCGCGCCGCATTCGCGGCTTGGCTTCCCGGTCGACCAGCTTGAGGAAGCCGACCTTGACGGTGTTTCGGGCCTCCACTTCCACACTTTGTGCGAGCAGGATTTCGAGCCGCTGCGGCGGACCTGGGAGGCGCTGCGCCCCCGGATCGCCCCGTTCTTCGATCAGCTCCAGTGGCTCAACTTCGGCGGCGGTCACCATGTGACCCGCGCCGATTACCAGCGCGGCGAACTGGTGGATTTCCTCAAGGCGGTGAAGGCGGATACCGGCTGCGAGATCTATCTCGAGCCCGGCGAAGCGGTGGCGCTCGACGCCGGGATCCTTGTCGGAACGGTGCTCGACACGCACTGGAACGGGATGGACCTTGCCATCACCGACATTTCCGCGACCTGTCACATGCCCGATGTGATCGAGGCGCCCTATCGCCCGGCGATGCTCGGCGAACTGCCGATCGACGAATACGAGGATGGCGGGGAGGGCGCGCGCCCGGTCCGCTTGGGCGGGCCGTCGTGCCTGGCCGGCGACGTCATCGGTGACTATCGCCGCGAGGGCGGATTTGCGCCGGGGGAGCGTTTCGCCTTCCTCGACCAAGCGCATTACTCGATGGTCAAAACAACGACCTTCAACGGCGTGCCGCTGCCGTCGATCTGGCTGTGGGACAGCGCCAGCGACCGGCTCGAGAAAGTGCGCGGCTTTTCTTACCAGGACTTCCGCGACCGCCTTTCCTGAAGTGGCCGCACGTCTTGATCTGGATCACAGCGCGAATCGCCCACTTGCCCGATCATCGTCGGTGACATAGCGTTACTGCAATTCGGGACATGGGGGCCTTCAAGTCATGAAGATCGTTCGCAATTTCGTGCTGGTCGCCGCTGCGGCCGGGTTTGTTTCGCCGGTGCTCGCCGCGACCAAGTCGCCTTCCGCGATCGTCAACACTGTTTCGGAAGCGGACCTTGGCGACCTCGTGCGCGCCAATGGCGACACTGTCGATGCCGTCCACGTCTTCGACGAGGAGCCGAGCGTTCGCGGCAAGACCAAGGAAGGGCTTAAGTACATCCTTGTCGGCAAGGACTGCCCCGAAGGCGCGCAGAGCGGGTGCAAGAGCGTGATGATGCAGATCCGCTACGAGGCTGATGCCGACGTCACCGAAGCCAAGGTCAACGACGCGAACAACGCTGAGGCCGCCGTGCAGACCTGGTGGGACAAGGAGACGGGCGATCTCGGGTTCACCCGTTTCCAGTACCTCGACGGCGGGACGACATGGGAGAACCTCAAGCAGAACGTGAACTTGCTGATCGATGCGCACTACAATGCGATTGATGTGGTGTGGCCGCCCAAGTCCGACAAGAAAAAGTAGTCGAACCGGACGGGCTGCGATTGCGGCCAGCCAAAGCAGGTTCTAGCGTCACGGCTCCGCTATTAGGGGCCGTGCCTTGATTGCCATTCGGGTTGCCCTTGCCTGCGTGATGCTGTTGACAGGCGCACCCGCCGCACGAGCCGCACCGCGCAGCGATTCCGAAGTTCTCCAGACGATCGGCGAGACGGACCTTGCCGAGCTGGTCACGGCGGTGGGCGACCGGGTCGACGCGGTCCATCCCTTTGGCGACCCCAGCGTCCGCGGACGTACCGCAGACGGGCTCCGCTATGTCCTGATTGCCGTCGATTGCCCGCCGCAGAAGCTCGCCGGCTGCACCGGTCTGATGATGCAGATCCGCTTCACCGCCGAGGAGGATGTCCCGCTCGAACGGGTCAACGACGCCAATTTCAACGAAGCGGCGATCACCACCTGGTTCGACCGCGAGAGCAAGGTCGTCGGCTTCACCCGGTTCATCAACATCGATGGCGGGGTGACCTGGGCCAACCTCAAGCGCAACCTGAAGATGCTGTTCGAAGCGCAGCACGGCGCGCAAGCCTCGGTCTGGCCGGAGCCCTGAGCATCGCGAATCGACTGGCGACGCGGGTGCAAAAAGCTGCGTCGAAACCCGTGACGATGGGCGCGGCCGCGAGTCCGCCGCGTTCGCCAGGATCGTGATAACAATCGCCTGTTTTCAGTCCTTTGCCGCAAAGCTCTGACAATCGCTCGGCAGGCCCTGTTTCATTTTTGTGGCAGGGGTCCATTTTCACTTGCAGTTCACTTTCCAAGCCCTATAGCGCCCCCTCGCTGCCCCATGGGGACTTCCAAACCGCAAGGCAGCTTCGTCCTGTGTGTTCTGGCCGCAAGGCCTATTGGGGGTCCCTTGAGTTGCACCATCATCCCGACGCTCTGTCCGTAGTCCGCGCTGCTGCGCCGGATCAGCCGGTCATCCTCAACCGCCCGCACGCCGCTGCGCGCGCCGCCCGCTTCTTCGTCGAGAAGTTTCCGGGCCGTTCGCTCTATGCGGTGAAGGCCAACCCGTCGCCCGAGCTCCTGAAGGTGCTGTGGGAGGCGGGCGTGACCCACTACGACGTCGCCTCGATCGCCGAAGTTCGCCTCGTGCGTTCGACGCTGCCCGAAGCCGTGCTGTGCTTCATGCACCCGGTGAAGACCCCGTCCGCGATCGCCGAGGCTTACGTCCAGCACGGCGTGCGCGTGTTCAGCCTCGATTCGCTCGAAGAGCTGGAGAAGATCCGGGTCGCCACGCAGGGTGCCGAGGACCTGACCCTGTGCGTGCGCCTGCGTGTCTCGTCCGAGTATTCGGAGCTGAGCCTTGCCAGCAAGTTCGGCTGCGACCTGGCGGATGCCGGTGAGCTGCTCCAGGCGACCCGCCAGGTGGCGGACTCGCTCGGCGTGTGCTTCCACGTCGGCAGCCAGGCGATGAGCCCGCACGCCTATGTCCAGGCGATGGAGCGCGTCCGCGCCGCGATCGTCGACGCTTCGGTGCTGGTTGACGTGATCGACGTCGGCGGGGGCTTCCCGTCGATCTACCCGGGCATGGAGCCGCCGCCGCTCGAGGATTACTTCGGGGTCATCGACCGCGCCTATGAATCGCTGCCGATCTCCTATTCGGCCGAGCTGTGGTGCGAACCCGGCCGGGCGCTGAGCGCGGAGTACAATTCGCTGGTCGTGCGGGTGGAACGCCGCCGCGGCAACGAGCTGTACATCAACGACGGCGCCTATGGTGCGCTGTTCGATGCGGCGCACGTCGGCTGGCGCTTCCCGGTGAAGCTGCTGCGCGATGGTGCGGATGAGTTCGAGCCGTTCAGCTTCTACGGCCCGACCTGCGACGACATGGACCACATGGAAGGCCCGTTCGAATTGCCGGTCGACATCAAGGCTGGCGACTTCATCGAGATCGGCATGCTCGGCGCTTATGGCGCGGCGATGAAGACAGCCTTCAATGGCTTCGGCGAAAGCGAAGTCCACGAGGTGACCGACGAGCCGATGGCCAGCCAGTACCGTGGCGACCGCCGCGACCCGCGCGTCTCCGACAATGTGGTGTCGCTGCGCTGAGCCTGCGGGTTCAACTGAAACAAGGAAAGGCCCTGCCGCGAGGCGGGGCCTTTCTTTTTGGGTTCCTCAATCGAACCCGACGAACCGCGCCGCCTCTTCCAGCGGCTTGCGGTTGCTGACCACGGCATTGGCGGGGAAGTCGGGGTCGGGCCAGCCCATGGCGACGGCCTTCATGATCATCTGGTCGTCGGGAATGCCGGCGTGCTCGCGCACCACCGGTGACTGCATGATGCCCTGCGAGTTGATGACGCAGCCGAGCCCGCGCGACCACGCCGCGTTGACCAGCGCGGTGGTCACCGCGCCGCAGTCGAAGGTGGCGTCGTCCCCGTCGGCCAACACGCGGTCGTAAGTGATGATGATCGAGACCGGCGCGCCGAACTGGCGAAACCCACGCAGGACCCAGTCCTGCCGCTTTGCAGCGTTGTCGCGTTCGATCCCCATGGCGGCGAAGAGCTGCTTGGCGACTTCGACCTGGCGTTCGCGGTGTGCGCCGGTGAAGGCCCCGCCGCGGCGGAATTCGCGGCTGTCGGGCGCGCCTGCGAGGATGCGCTCGACGTTGCCCGCACGGATGCGTTCGAGCGGTTCGCCGGTGATCACGGTGAAGTTCCACGGCTGCGAGTTGAGCGAGGTCGGCGAGCGCATGGCGAGGCGAAGGATTTCCTCGATCAGTTCGCGCGGCACCGGCTTGTCGAGGAACCCGCGGATCGAGCGGCGGCCCAGCACCACCTCGTCATAGCTCATTTCATCGTGCATCGATCACCCTCCGGGAATTTAATCGTTCGATTAATCCTGAAGCCGCTAACTGCGCATTGCAACGAAAAAGCCCTCCCGGTGGGGGGAGGGCTTTCGCTTTCCGGCGATGGCGCGCTCGATCAGGCGGCCTGGGCGAGGTCCAGTTCGAGCCGGTCCCAGATTTCCACCAGAGCGCTCGTCAGGTCGCTCATCATCGCCTCCGTGTGCGCCGGGCCGGGGGTGAAGCGCAGGCGCTCGGTTCCGCGGGGCACGGTGGGGAAGTTGATCGGCTGGACGTAGACGCCATACTCGGCGAGCAGGATATCGCTGATCTTCTTGGCGCGGACCGGGTCACCGACCATCAGCGGCACGATGTGCGTGGTCGACGGCATGACCGGGAGGCCCGCCTGCGCGAAGGCATTCTTGAGGAACGCCGCGGCGGCCTGCTGGGCCTCGCGCTCGACGCTCGACGACTTGAGGTGCCGAACCGAGGCGAGCACGCCCGCGACCAGAACCGGCGACAGCGATGTCGTGAAGATGAACCCCGGCGCGTAGGAGCGGATCACGTCGATGATCTTGGTGTCGGCCGCAATGTAGCCGCCCATCACGCCGAACGCCTTGCCCAGCGTGCCCTCGATGATGTCGATGCGGTGCGCCGCCTCGTCCCGGTCGGTGATCCCGCCGCCGCGCGGGCCGTACATGCCGACCGCGTGAACTTCGTCGATGTAGGTCAGCGCGTTGTACTTTTCGGCAAGGTCGCAGATCGCGTGGATCGGGGCGACGTCGCCGTCCATTGAATAGACGCTCTCGAACGCGATCAGCTTGGGCAGCGCGGGATCGGTTTCGGCCAGCAGTTCTTCAAGGTGCTCGACGTCGTTGTGACGGAACACCTTCTTTTCCGCGCCCGAATTGCGGATGCCGGCGATCATCGAGGCGTGGTTGAGCTCGTCCGAGAAGATCACGCACCCGGGCAGGATCTTGGCGATCGTCGACAGCGTGGCGTCGTTCGAGACATAGCCCGAGGTGAACAGCAGCGCGCCGTCCTTGCCGTGGAGATCGGCCAGCTCCTGCTCGAGCTGGATGTGATAGTGGGTGTTGCCGCCGATGTTGCGGGTGCCGCCCGAACCGGCACCGACGTCGTGCAGCGCCTCTTCCATCGCGCCGATGACCTTGGGGTGCTGGCCCATCGCGAGATAGTCGTTCGAACACCACACGGTGATGTCCTTCGGTCCGTTGTGTCCGGCAAAGCAGCGCGCGTTGGGGTAAGCCCCCTTGTTGCGCAGAATGTCGATGAAGACGCGGTACCGGCCTTCGGAATGAAGACGTTCGATGGCCTGGTCGAAAACCTGATCGTAATTCACCCGCCGCTCCCTCTGGCATCGAGCCCGATCCCTGGGGCCCTGCGGACCACGCGCATCTACACCGCTCGCGGGCCGTTTGCCAGTGATATCGCTCACTTGCGAGGCGATCTCAATTGTCCTCGCCATCCTTGGGGATCACCTCGACAGTGGGGGTCGGGAGGTTCTCGAAATGCAGGCGGAACGGGCGTCCGCTGCGGGCACTGAGCAGGTATTCGGGATCATGGCCGGGGATGACCTGGACCTGGGGTGCCTGCGCTTTCAGCGCGCGAATCGCCTTGAGCCATGCGAACTGCGCGTTGCGGTCCTCCGGTTCCACCCAGTCGGTCTTGAGTCGCGAGCCGGCGCGCAGCTTGCGGTAGTTGCCGTAAAACGGAGCGATGTCGCCGGTGAAAAGCAGCTCGCGCCCGTCCTGGAGCTGGAGGAAGATCATCTGCGATCCGGGGCTGTGACCGCCTGTTCGCACGAGCACGACGCCCGGCGCGACGGCTTGCACCGGTATCGGCGCGAGCGGCGGGGTCAGCCCGTCGCGCTGATCGGGCCACGGCAGCGTGCGCGACTGCTCGCCGCCCGGCTCCTGCCCCGCTGCGAGCAGGACTTTGCCGGCGATCCGGGGGAACGCCTTGCTGCCGAGGAAGCCGCCGATGTGATCGCGGTCCTCGCTGGAGAACAGGATCATCCGGGCCGACTGCATCGCCCGGTCGACGCCGGCCTGGCGCTCGGCAAAATAGGTCTCGCAGCGATAGATCGCGCAATCCTCGGCGGTGACTCCGGCGTTGATCAGAATCGCACCGTCCGGCGTGTTGACCCGATACGCCATGATCCCGAACAGCCGCCGCTTGATGCCGGTCCCGGCCGTGTAATAGGTCCCCGGCAGGCGGCGGAAGCCGATCACCTCGAAATCCACCGACGTCGGCTTGCCGCCGGGCATGCGGTTCGCCTCGGCGCGCAGCTGCGCGATGTCGAGCCGCGCCGGCTCGATTCCGCCCGGACGGTTGTCGACCAGCAGCCAATAGTAGGGCAGGCCGACGAGCAGCAGCAGTGCGAGCAGGACCTTGGTCGAACGGCGCACCGGCCAGCCTCCTTCAGAACGTCGCCACGCGCGACAGACCCCGCGCGGCAAGCGCGGGGGCAAGCGAGGCCACCTCTTCGCCGTCCTTGGTGAACAGCGCAAGGTCGGGCGCGTCGCGCCGGAACGATTGTCCTTGCGTCAGGAAGGCAACGCGCCGGGCAATCCCGTCCGACCCGTCGACGAATGCCACGCCGGGGCCGAACGCCGCGGCGAGCTCTTCCTGGACCAGCGGGAAGTGGGTGCAGGCAAGAACCACGGTGTCGATCCGCTCACCGCCCGGCTGGTCGCGCAGGCCGGCCACGGCGCGCGCATAGACGGCCGGGTCAACCGGCTCGCCGCGCAGCTTCGCTTCGGCCGCTGCGACCAGTTCGGGCGCGCCGTGGCGCAGCAGTAGCTTGTCGGCCGCGAACTCGGCCTCGAGCCGGTCGACATAGCCCTGGCGGATCGTCGCCTCGGTGCCGAGCAGGCCGATCACGCCGCTGCGGGTCATCGCGGAAGCCGGCTTGATCGCGGGCACGGTGCCGACGATCGGCACCTCGAGCACCTCGCGGACCATCCCCAGCGCGATGGTCGAGGCGGTGTTGCAGGCGATGCAGACGAGCCGCGGCCGGAACCGCTCGGTCATCCGCCCGAGCAGGCCGGAAACCCGCGCCGCGATCTGCGCCTCGGTCTTCGCGCCATAAGGCAGCCCGGCGTTGTCGGCGGCATAGATCACCGGCGCGCCGGGCAGCACGCGGCGCACCTTGTCCAGCACGGAGAGGCCGCCCACGCCCGAATCGAACAGCAGCAGCGGCGCGGCGGGATCGGTATTCTCGGTCAACTCGCCTCGCGCCCTTCCTGTGTGCCCCGGTTGCTGATAGCTCCAATTCCGTCCGGAAAGCAAAGCCGGGGCGTCGACAGGCGGCAACGAGGGGTTACAAAAGAGCCATGGAAAACTGGATCAAGGCGCTGGCACTGGCCTACATCCTGGGTTCGATCCCGTTCGGGCTGATCCTCACCCGGCTGACCGGGGCGGGGGACCTGCGCGCCATTGGCTCCGGCAACATCGGCGCGACAAATGTTCTACGCACCGGGCGCAAGGGCGTTGCCGCGTCCACCCTTTTGCTCGATCTCGCCAAGGGGCTCGTCGCGGTGCTGATCACCAAGGCGTGGTGGCCGGGGAACGAGGCGCTGGCCGCGGTCGGCGCGGTGCTCGGCCACTGCTTCCCGGTCTGGCTGCGCTTCCATGGCGGCAAGGGCGTGGCGACGACGATGGGCGTCTCGCTCGGCCTCGCCTGGCCGATCGGCCTCGCTTATGCGGTCGTGTGGCTGGGCATGCTCGGCCTGACGCGGATTTCCTCTGCGGGCGGGCTCGCCGCCGCCGCCGCCGCGCCGGTTGTCGCCGGCTTGCTGGGGCAACGTGACTATGCCGTCGCACTGGTCGTGATCGCCATCATCGTGTTCTGGCTCCACGGGGAAAACATCGCCCGCCTGCGCGCCGGGACCGAGCCGAAAGTCGGCAAGAAGGCATGACCGCAGCGGGCGAGACGATCCTCTCCCGGGAAGAGGCTTTTGCCCGCATCGCCCTGCTGCGCTCGCCCAATATCGGGCCGGTAAGCTGGTTCCAGCTGCTGCGCCGCTTCGGTACTGCCGCGGAGGCGCTCGCTGCGCTGCCCGATCTCGTCGCGCGGGGCGGGGGCCAATACCGCGCCGTCCCGCGTGACCGGGTGGAGCGGGAGATTGCCGCGGTGCGCCAGGCCGGGGCGCGCTACCTGTTCCACGGCGGGCCGGACTATCCCGCGCTGCTGGCAGAGCTCGACAGTCCGCCGCCAGTGCTGGTCGTCCGCGGCGATGCCGCGCTGCTTTCCCGGCCGGCGGTGGCGATGGTCGGCGCGCGCAACGCCTCGGCCGGGGCGGTCAAGCTGGCGCGCGATTTCGCCGCGGCGCTGGCGGGGAAGGGCGTGACGGTCGTTTCCGGACTCGCCCGGGGGATCGACGGTGCGGCCCACCGCGGGGCGCTCGCCGGGGCAGAGGAAGGCGGCGGGACGATCGGCGTGATCGCCGGCGGGATCGACGTGGCCTACCCGCCCGAACATGCCGAGCTGCAGGAACAGGTCGCCTGCAAAGGCCTGCTGGTCGCCGAACAGCCGCCCGGCGTCGAACCGCTCGCCCGCCACTTCCCCCGCCGCAACCGGATCATCGCCGGGCTCGCCTCGGGCACGCTGGTGGTGGAGGCCGCGCCGCGCTCCGGCTCGCTGATCACCGCGCGCCTCGCCGGGGAGTACGGGCGCGAGGTCATGGCCGTACCCGGATCCCCGCTCGACAGCCGCTCGCACGGCTGCAACCAGCTGATCCGTGACGGCGCGGTGCTGGTCCAGTCGCCCGAGGACGTACTCGAACTGCTGTCCGGCTTCACCGGCGCGCCGCGCAGCCGCCTGCGCGATCCTGCGCCCGAGCCAACCTTCGCCATGGCCGAAGAGCCCGCCGACCCGGCCGACGTCGCCGCGCTGCTCGGCCAGGCCCCGGTCGCCATCGACGAACTGATCCGCCAGAGCGGTGAGAGCCCGGCGGCGGTGCAACTGGCGCTGCTGGAACTGGAGCTGGCGGGCAGGCTGGTGCGCCATGCGGCGGGGCGGGTGAGCCTTGCGGGATGAGCCTGAAGCACGGGGCGTGCGCTTCGCCCGGCGGATGTTCCGCGGCGCGGCGATCTATGGCGTGCTGGTGCTTTCGCCGCTGTACCTGCTCCCGCTGCCGGAGCGAGCGCCCGAGACAACGCTCGGCTTCATCGGGCTCGCGCTGGTGTTCCAGGGGATGTTCTGGGTGATCGGCAGCGATCCGCGGCGGTTCCGGGCGCTGATGCCGCTCGCGGTGGCGGAGAAGCTGGTGTTCGCGGTGCCGGCGCTGGTCCTGTTCGGACTGGGCCGGACGGAGGCGGTCGTCGCCGGGTTCGCGGCGGTGGATGCGGTGCTGGCTGCGGGCTTTACCGCGGCGTTTCACCGGACAGTCCCGGCGAGGATGTGACGCAGATCAATTGCAATCCCCGACAGTCGAGGCAGGATACCGCAAGATTGCGCTATCAGTCACAGGGGGTGAACATGGCTTTTCGCAAACGCACCGCATTTCTTTCCGCCGTAATTGGGCTTTCGTTGCTCGCTCCAGCGCTCGAGACGCCGGCCTTCGCCAAGGATGAGGCGCCGTTGAAGGTGTCCGGCAAGGACGCGCTCAAGGGCGCATCAACGGTCGCCATCGGCGGGTTCACGGTGGGCTTCATCTTCCAGTCGACCGACCAGACCAAGTCAACCGGCGGGCTGATCGGCGCATTCGGCGGGACGACCAAGGCCAAGTCCACGCTGGTCGGCGTGACGCCGGAAATGATGCAGGCCGTTGCCGACGCGGCCTATGCCGACTTTACCGCCAAGCTCACCGCCGCGGGGTTCGCCGTCCAGGACCCGGCGTCGCTGTTCGCGTCTGAGCAACTGGCCCGGACGGAGGGACAGGCGAGCCCGCTCGACATCAACGTCGCGCTGGAGAAGGGCAGCAAGGGCAAGGCAACCTACGTCAAGCCGGCAGCACTGCCCAAGCTCGTGCTGCTGCCCGGAGACTTCACCGGTTCCGGCCTGTCGTCGATGGGGCTCAACATGGCGGCGGGACAGGCGAGCGGCGCGATGTCCGGCTATGCGCGGGCGGCCGGGGTTCCGGTCGTCGACGTCGTCTACCTGATCGACTTTTCGGACCAGAAGCGCCCAGGCGCATTCAGCTTCGGGGGGCTCAACGTCAACGCCAACCTCTCGATCGTGCCCAATTTCTCGCGGATGACCCTGCTCGGGCCAAACGGCAAGACGGTCACCGTCACGATGAAGCAGGGCGTCTCGGTCGATGGCGAGTTCGTGGAGAAGCAGGACGCCTCGTCCGGCCTCGACAAGACCACGCAGGCCGCGGCGAACGTCGGCGGCGGGGTCATGGCGGCGATGGGCGTCGGCGGACTCGCCTTCGGCAAGACCCGCAAGTTCGAGTTCGTGGCCAAGCCCGGCAACTACGAGGAAGGCGCGGCCAAGGCCGCCAGCCTCGCCAACGAACGGCTGGTCACGCAGATGGTTGGCTTGCGCTGACGTTGGGTGCTTGACGGCGGGGGCGGGCAGTCCCCACCCTCGCGCGTGTACATACGCGTATAGGGACTGCCCAACACCGCCATGCAGCTTGTCATCGTCGAATCTCCCGCCAAGGCCAAGACCATCGAGAAGTACCTGGGGAGCGGGTACAAGGTGCTCGCCTCCTACGGCCACGTCCGCGACCTGCCGGTCAAGGACGGCTCCGTCCGCCCGGACGAGGACTTCGCGATGGACTGGGAGCTCTATGGCGACAAGCAGAGCCGCGTGAAGGCGATCAGCGATGCCGCCAAGTCCGCCGACCGCCTGATCCTCGCCACCGACCCTGATCGCGAGGGCGAGGCAATATCGTGGCACGTCAGGGAGTTGTTGGCGAAGCGCAAGGCCCTGCCGAAGGAAGTCGAACGCGTCACCTTCAACGCCATCACCAAGGCCACGGTGACCGAGGCTATGAAGCACCCGCGCGAGCTCGACCAGGACCTGATCGACGCCTACCTCGCCCGGCGCGCGCTCGATTACCTGTTCGGCTTTACGCTTTCGCCGGTGCTGTGGCGTAAGCTGCCGGGCGCCAAGAGCGCGGGACGCGTCCAGTCGGTCGCGCTGCGGCTGATCGTCGAGCGCGAGCGCGAGATCGAGGGCTTCACCGCGCAGGAATACTGGTCGGTCGTGGCCAGGCTCGAACAGCTCGGCACCGAATTCACCGCGCGGCTCGTCCGTTTCGAGGGCGAGAAGCTCGACAAGCTGAGTCTCGGCGAGGAAGGCGTGGCGATGCGCGCCAAGGCCACGGTCGAAGGCGCGACCTTCCGGGTCGAGGAGGTCGAGACCCGCCCGACCCGGCGCAACCCGTACCCGCCGTTCACCACCTCGACGCTGCAGATGGAGGCGGCGCGCAAGCTCGGCTTCTCGGCCAGCCACACCATGCGCGTGGCGCAGACGCTCTACGAGGCAGGCGCGATCACCTACATGCGGACCGATGGCGTGCAGATGGATCCCGGCGCGATCTCGGCGGCCCGCCTGGCGATCAGCAATCGCTACAAGAACGGCCACTACCTGCCTGAAAAGCCGCGTCATTATGAAACGAAGGCGAAGAACGCACAGGAAGCGCACGAGGCGATCCGGCCAACCGATTTCGCTCACGACCGCTATGGCAGCGGCGACGAGGCGCGGCTCTATGATCTGATCTGGAAGCGCGCGATCGCCAGCCAGATGGCGTCCGCCCAGATCGAGCGGACCAGCGTCACCCTGCGCGACGGGACCGGCAAGCACGAGCTGCGCGCCACCGGGCAGGTCGTGAAGTTCCCCGGGTTCCTCGCGGTCTATGACGAGAGCCTCGACAACAAGCCGGGCGACGAGGAGGACGACAGCGGCCTCCTCCCGGTGCTCAACAAGGGCGATACGCCGGCGAAAAAGGGCGTCGAAGCGACCCAGCACTTCACCCAGCCACCACCGCGCTATTCGGAGGCGAGCCTGGTCAAGCGGCTTGAGGAGCTCGGTATCGGGCGGCCTTCGACCTATGCTTCCACTCTGCAGGTGCTGAAGGATCGCAACTACGTCCGAACCGAGAAAAACCGCTTCTTTGCAGAAGAATCGGGCCGGCTTCTCACTTCCTTTCTCGAACGGTTCTTCGACCGTTATGTCGCCTACGATTTCACCGCCGGGATGGAGGACGAGCTCGACGACGTTTCCGGCGGACGAGCCGCGTGGAAGGCGGTGCTCGAGGCGTTCTGGAAGGACTTCAAGCCCAAGTCCGATGAGGTCATGGAGCTCAAGCCCAGCGAGGTGACCCAGGCGCTCGACGCGTTCCTGTCGGATTACCTGTTCCCGCCGCAGGCCGACGGCAGCGACCCGCGGCTGTGCCCGAAGTGCGGAGAGGGCAGGCTTTCCCTGCGCGGCGGGCGTTTCGGCGCTTTCGTGGCGTGCTCGAACTACCCCGAGTGCAAGTACACCCGCAAGTTCGCGCAGCCGGGCGGCTCGGCTGAAGGGGGGGAGGACGGGGCGATGGGCAAGGATCCGGAGACCGGCCTCGAGGTCGTGCGCCGCGCCGGCCGGTTTGGCCCCTACATCCAGCTCGGCGAGGGCAAGGAGGCCAAGCGGTCGTCGATCCCCAAGGACATCGGCGAGCTCGACCTCGAATGGGCGTTGAAGCTCCTCTCGCTGCCCCGCGAGATCGGCGTGCATCCGGAAACCGGCAAGGCGATCACCGCGAGCATCGGCCGCTATGGCCCGTACCTTGCGCATGACGGCAAGTACGCCAAGCTGCGCGGGACCGCCGAGGTGTTCGAGACGGGCATGAACAGCGCCGTTGCCAAGCTGGCCGAGGCGGCCGCAGGCGGCGGGCGCGGGGCACGGGCGGCAGCGGAACCGCTCAACACCTTCGGGCCGCACCCGACCAGCGGCGGCGAGATGAAGCTGATGGCGGGCCGCTATGGCCCCTACGTCACCGACGGCGCGACCAACGCGACCCTCCCGCGCGACCTCAAGCCCGAGGAGCTGACGCTGGAGAAGGCCATCGCCCTGATCGACGAAAAGGCCGCCAAGGGCCCGGCCAAGAAGGGCGGTCGCAAGAAGGCGGCACCGGCGAACAAGAAGGCGGCACCGGCGAAAAAGCCTGCCGCCAAGAAGGCGCCTGCGAAGAAGAAAGCCGCGCCGAAGAAGAAGGTCGCCGCCGAATGAGCGAAAAGGTCGCCCGCCACCGCCAGCCGTGGAAGCCCGAGGAACTGCAGAAGCTGCGCAGCCTTGCCGGCAAGGGCAAGGGCCTGAAGGAGATCGCCAGGGCGCTCAATCGCACCGAGGAGTCCACCAAGGACGCCGCGCGCGAGCACGGGATGGCGATCGCGAAGCTGCGCTAGCAGCCAGCGCCCATCCCGGAATTTATTTGGCAGCTGCCGGCAATGTCGGCACCGCGACCTTCTCCGGCGTGAACGCCTTTACCGTCAGCTGCCAGGCGGACAGCGCGAGGACGATCGCCAGGAGCGGCTGCAGGATCCGGTCGGAGGCGCGGGTCGAGAGCATGCTGCCGAGGATCACGCCCGGGATCGAGCCGATCAGCAGGTTGAGCAGCAACGCGGGATCGACGTCGCCGATGATCCAGTGTCCGGTTCCGGCGATCAGCGCGAGCGGAACGGCGTGGGCGATGTCGGACCCGACGATGCGGACGACCGGCAGCCGCGGGTAGAGCATCAGCAGCACCGTCATCCCGATCGCCCCGGCGCCGACCGAGGAGATCGTCACCGCCACGCCGATGACCGCGCCCAGCGCGATCGTGCCGGCCTGGACCTTGCCCATCGGATCCAGCGGATCGAGGTTGTGCGCATAGCGGATAAGCTTGCCGCGGAACAGGACCGCGAGCGAGGTCAGCGCGAGAAGCCCTGCGAGCGACAGCAGGATGACATGCTCGGTATGCTTGCCGACCTTGCCGACGTACGAGAGCGTCGCCAGCGTCAGCAGCGCGGCGGGGATGCTCCCGGTGGCGAGGCGGCGGACGATCTGCCAGTCGACCGTGTCGCGCCAGCCATGGACCGCCGAACCGGTGATCTTGGTGATCGCAGCAAACAACAGGTCGGTGCCAACCGCGGTCGCCGGGGCGACGCCGAACATCAGCACGAGCAACGGGGTCATCAGCGAACCGCCGCCGACCCCCGTCAGCCCGACGAGGAACCCGACCAGCAACCCTGCCGCGGCGTGGAGCCAATCCATCAGTCCAGATACCCCCTGCTCGCCATAATGCCGGACGCGGCGCCATCAGGAAAGGGTTTCGCCGATTGGCAAGTCCGCCACTTCCCCGCTTCATCCCAAAGCGGCGCTTGTCCGGCCTGACAAGCAAGTTTCTCCAGCGCAGCCAGAAGCGGCCCTATCGCTGGTCCGGCACCGCCAACCAGATCACGTGCTTCGGCCCCTTGCCGTTTGTCCGCGCCCGCACGGTCAGTTGCTCGACCCGGAAGCCGTTGGCCTGCAGTCGGCGAGTGAACGCATCGTCCCTGAACGCCGACCAGATCGCAAGGACCCCGCCGGGACGAAGCGCGGCGCGGGCCTCGCGCAGGCCGTGCTTGGTGTAGAGTCCGCGGTTGCTTTCGGCGGTGAGGCCGTCCGGGCCGTTGTCGACATCGAGGAGGATCGCGTCGTAACCGCTTTCGGGCTGTTCGATGCGAATGGCGACATCGCCCATGACCAGGCGCACGCGCGGATCCTCGAGGCAGCCGGCAGCCAGCTCCGCCAAGGGCCCGCGCGCCCAGTCGATGATTTCGGGCACGAGTTCGGCGACCACGACCTCGGCATCGGCAGGCAACTCGGCCAGCGCCGCGCGCAGGGTGAAGCCCATGCCGTAGCCGCCGACGAGGAGGCGGGGCTTGCGGCGCCCGGCAACGCGCTTGCAGCTTTCCACCGCCAGCGCGATTTCCGAACCGTTCATCCGGCTGCTCATCAATTCGTTGCCGCCGAGGACGATCATGAAGTCGCGGTCGTGGCGGAACAGCCGCAGCTCGGCCCCGCCGGGGACCTGCGCTGTACCGAGGAGTTCGCGGGCGATCATGGCCTCATCCCTGCAATCAAAAGCCGCTCGTGCTGAGCCTGTCGAAGCACCGTTCTTCCTTCTGCGGCGGTTGAAGAAAAGGACTGTCCTTCGACAAGCTCAGGACGGCCGGGGTTAGGGAAGCAGGTCGGCGGGAGGGTAGCTATTTCACCCAGTCCAGTCCGATTTCCTCGTATATCTCCTTCGATTCCGCCCAGTTCTCTTCGACCTTGACGTGGAGGAAGAGATGGACCTTGCAATCGAGCAGGGCCGACAGCTCCTTGCGGGCGGCCTCGCCGATGGCTTTCAGCTTGCTGCCGCCCTTGCCGAGCACGATGCCTTTCTGGCTGTCGCGCGCGATGACGATCTGCTGGTGGATCTCGACCGACCCATCCTTGCGCTGGGTGTAGCTTTCGGGCCGCACCGCACTGTCATACGGCAGCTCGTCGTGGAGCTGGCGGTAGAGCTGTTCGCGGGTGATCTCGGCGGCGAGAAGGCGTTCGCTGGCGTCGGAAACCTGGTCTTCGGGGTAGTGCCACGGCCCTTCCGGCATCAGCGCCGCGAGGCGGTTCTTGAGTTCGGCCACGCCGTCGCCGGTCAGCGCCGAGACGAAGAACACCTCGTCGAACGCCGCCGCGGCGCTCAGGTCCTCGGCGGCCACCAGCAGTGGTTCCTTCGGGGTCGCGTCGACCTTGTTCAGGACGAGGATCTTGCGCTCCTTGCGGCCTTTCAGGCTTTCGAGGATCGGCTCGAGATAATCGCGCTTCTTCTTGCGGGCATCGACCACCAGCAGGATCGCGTCGGCATCGCTCGCGCCTTCCCAGGCCGCGCTGACCATCGCGCGGTCGAGCCGGCGCTTGGGTTCGAACAGGCCGGGGGTGTCGGCGAGGATGATCTGGGCCCGATGCCCGTTAACTTCTTCCAGCGCGATGCCCATCAGCCGGGCCCGCGTGGTCTGCGCCTTGGCCGAGACGATCGCCACTTTCTGTCCGACCAGCGCGTTGACCAGCGTCGACTTGCCCGCGTTGGGAGCGCCGATTACGGCGACGAGGCCGCATGTTTCCTGAATTGGTGTATTTGCCACTATAACTCCGCCCGCCCTGAGCCTGTCGAAGGGCAGTCCTGGTTCTCCGCCTATTGCGCCCGAGCTGAAAAGAAAAGCGGTGCTTCGACAAGCTCAGCACGGGCGGGGAGGGGTTTGACGCCGATTCTACCCGAACTTTGCCATGAAGTCCCGCGCTGCGGTGGCTTCGGCTTCGCTCTTGCTAGAGCCGCGGGCCTCGACCTCGCCGACGCCGTGGACCTCGACCTTGACGCGGAAGGTCGCGGCGTGGTCGGGCCCCTCGCGGGCGACGAGGGTGTAGGCCGGCGGGCGGCGGCGGTTTCCAGCGGCCCATTCCTGCAGTGCCGACTTCGGGTGCTTGCGCTGGCCCTTGTTGCCGGCGACTTCACTCGCCCAGGCCTTGCGCACGAAATCGCGGGCCGCTGCGAACCCGCGCTCGACGAACAAGGCACCGATCAGCGATTCCATCACGTCGCCGAGAATGTTGTCGCTGTCCTGCGCCCCGTCGTCGCGGGCCTGCTTGCCGAGCCGGATATGTGCGGCAAGGCCCAGGCTGCGGGCGACATCGGCGCAAGTCTCGCGGCTGACCAGCGCGTTGAGCCGCTGCGAGAGCTTGCCCTCCGCGTCGCGGGCGCGTTCGTGCAGCCACTCGGCGATCACCAGCCCGAGCACCCGGTCGCCCAGGAACTCGAGCCGCTGGTAATCGCGCGCCTCGCCCATCGAGCCGTGGGTGAGCGCCTCGTGCCACAGCTCGGGCATCTCCGGCCCCGCGCCGGTCAGCTCGGCGACGTAGGCGGCGGTCTCGTCAGGGAGGGTGAGGGCCTTGCTCAGAACGTGCCCCCGATCCGGCTCCAGCGCGCGGCGGAGAACCAGGTCCAGGGCTTGAGCCAGCTGGCGCTTCCGTCGGTCGAGAACATCATCACCGTAGCGCGGCCGACAAGGTTCGCTTGCGGGACGATGCCGATGCCGCTGCCCTCGACCGCCGGGAAGCGGCTGTCCATCGAGTTGTCGCGGTTGTCGCCCATCAGAAAGACGTGGCCTTCGGGGACGACCACCGCCGGCGTGTCATCCTGCGGACGCTGGCCGAGGTCGATGACGTTGTACGACTTGCCCTCGGGCAGCGTCTCGCGGAACTGCGGGTAGCGGCACGAGGGCTTGCCGTCAGCCGCCGTGAACTCGAACTGCGCGGTGACGCAGGGGCTGCGGCCGTCGGTGGCGGAGGCGGCCAGCATGTTGGCCGAGACGGGGATCACGTAGTCCTCGATCCGGACCTTGGGCACCGCCTTGCCATTGAGCCACAGCACGCCGCCCTTCATCTGCACCTGATCGCCGGGAAGGCCGATCACGCGCTTGATGTAGTCGACGTCGTTGCCCGGGGGCGCCTTGAAGATCACCACCTCGCCGCGGCTCGGCTGGCCAGCGAAGATCCGCCCCGGAATGACCGGCGCGCTGAACGGCATCGAGTACTTCGAGTAGCCATAGGGCCACTTCGCGGCGAGCAGGTAGTCGCCGATCTGCAGCCGCGGCAGCATCGATTCCGACGGGATGTTGAATGGCGAGAAGAAGAAGCTGCGGAAGATCACCACGATCGCCACCAGCTTGAGCAGGAAGACGGGGAAGCTGTCCTCCTTCTTTTCCTTTTTCGCCGGGGCGGGAGAAGCGGGGCTTTCGGCGGTCGGCGCGTAGGCCGGGCTCGCGGGATCGTTGGTCGGTTCCATCGTCGCGGTCATGGGGAAGGGGGCGCGCTTTCGTCAAGGGCAGGACAGGGCAAGCCTGTTGGTCGCAGGGCGCTTAGCCGAGCGTGAATAGCTTTGCACATGACGTTTTCGACAGGCGCACGGCCTTGGCGGATGAACCGCCATCGGGCATCACCGCCAGCAAGTTAGCAACTGCAGCACGGAGAATCGCATATGGCCGCTGAGACACGCTGGACCGCGCTGGCGGCGCTGCCGCGGCCGACTCTGGCCGAACTGTTCGCCCAAGAGGGCCGGCTCGCCCGCTATTCGGCCGACCTCGACCTGCCTGGCGGTCCGGTGCTGTTCGACTGGTCGAAGACCCATCTCGACGCGGCGGTCGAGGCCGAATTCCTCGCGTTGGCCGCGGACATGGACCTCGCCGGCAAGCGCGAGGCGCTGCTCGAAGGGGCCGTGGTCAACGTGACTGAGGGCCGCGCCGCCGAACATCCCGCCCAGCGCGGCATCGGCAAACCCGCCAGCGTCGAGGAAGCCGCGGCGTTTCACGAGCGGATGCGCGGGCTGGTCGAGGCGATTCACGAAGGGCTGCTCGGCGAGGTCCGGAGCCTGATCCACATCGGCATCGGTGGTTCGGCGCTCGGCCCGGCGCTGGCGATCGATGCGCTGACCCGCGATGGCGCCAAGGTCGACGTCCATGTCGTGTCCAACATCGACGGCTGCGCGCTGGAGGCGGCGTTCAGGCAGTGCGACCCGGCCACCACGCTGGTCGCGGTCGCCTCCAAGACCTTCACCACGACCGAGACCATGACCAACGCCGCCTCGGCGCTGGACTGGCTGCGCGAGGGCGGCGTGGACGATCCGTTCGGCCGGGTCGTCGCGCTGACCGCGGCGCCCGACAAGGCGGTCGAGTGGGGCGTCGACGAGACCCGCGTCCTGCCGTTCTCCGAAAGCGTCGGCGGGCGCTATTCGCTGTGGTCGTCGATCGGCTTCCCGATCGCGCTGGCGCTGGGCTGGGACGGCTTCGCCGCGTTCCTCGACGGCGCGGCGGCGATCGACCGGCACTTTGCCGACACCGACCTGGCCGACAACCTCGTCGTGCGCGCCGCCTTCGCGGACCTCTATTACACGCAGGTGCGCGGCTGCCAGACCCGCGCGGTGTTCGCCTATGACGAGCGGCTGAAGCTGCTGCCCGACTATCTTCAGCAGCTCGAGATGGAATCGAACGGCAAGCGCGTGACGGCGGACGGCCAGCCACTCGGCCGCCCAAGCGCGCCCGTGACCTGGGGCGGGGTGGGGACCGACGCACAGCACGCGGTGTTCCAGCTGCTCCACCAGGGCACCCACCTGATCCCGGTCGATTTCCTCGCGGTGAAGGTCCCGGGTCACGATCTCGACATGGCACATCACCGGATCCTGCTCTCCAACTGCTTCGCGCAAGGCGCGGCGCTGATGGCGGGCAAGGCGAGCGAGGCCAATGATCCACTGGGGGCCGCACGCGCCTATCCCGGCGACCGCCCATCGGCGACGATTCTCGCCGAAGACCTCAACCCCGCGACCCTCGGCGCGCTGATCGCATTCCACGAGCACCGCACCTTCGTTTCCGCGGCGATGCTGGGGATCAACCCGTTCGACCAGTTCGGGGTCGAGCTCGGCAAGGAGATCGCCAAGTCGATCGAGAAGGGCGGGGCGCGCTTCGACCCGAGTACCGAAGCGCTGCTCGCCGCGGCCGACCTGCTCGACTAGGCCATCACACCAGCAGCGGCGATCCGCAGCGCAAGCGGTCGATGTGCGTATCGGCAACGCCAAGCCCGACGCCGAGCGTCTGCATCACGCTCTTGAGCGTCGCGTCGAGGACGGGCGCGGCTAGTGACAGCGACGTTCCGACCGTCCGCGTGGTGGCGTTGGTGGCAGGAAGGGCGCCCAGCGGAGTGATCACCTGAAGGTTCTGGCGCGCGATCAGCGAACTGGCGATCCCGCCGATCGCGTCACTGGTCGAAACCGACTTCCATGTGTTCGCGGCGACCTCGCTCTTGGTAAACCCGACCGACTGCGTGGTGGCGCCGCCGAAGGTAATGTAGGAATAGTCGGTCACCTTGATGCCGACGACGGTTGCCAGCGTCGCCGTCGTAGGGGTCAGGCGGGTGGTGAAGTCGTCGAAATGGGTCGTATCGATGGAGCCGATCGCCACTTCACCGATGGACGGCTTGACGCCCAGCGTCACGGCCGATCCGGTCGCAGCACAGTCCAGCCCGGTCATTGTCGCCTGCGAAGGCGCGACCTCGGAATAGATCGGCAGTTGCAGGGTGGGCAGGGCGACGATGCCGGTGGAAACCGAGGTTTTCAGCAGCATTCGCGTGTACGATGTCCGGATCGTGACGCCAGAGGCTTGCGTGATCGTCATGAGGGGCGAATGGGCGATTCCCGGCCCGCCGGCGAGCCGCAGGGTCGTATTGGACAGCCCCGCGAGGGAGAGCCCGAGCGAGACGTCCCAGGAATCGCCGTGCGACAGTTCGAGCGCCGAGCGCAGGAGGGTCAGCGCGTCAACCGAAACCTTGCTGGTACCGTCGAAGTAGTTGAGCGACTTATAGGGCCCGAGGTCCACGAAATCCGAGAGCAGCACTTCGTCGGTCCCGACATTGCTGGCGATCGAGTCTAGCAGCGTCTTGCCGGCCCCGGGGGCGACCGTTGCAAGTGCAGCCGCAACGTCGTCGAGCGGGATCGGGGTTTCGAACAGGTCGCCGAAGCTGCTGTCGGTCATCCCGGTCTGCGTGCGCAGGGCGTCGGCAAAGGCCAGCAGGTTGATCGTCGTGCCCTGCAGCGTCTGGACATTGCCATCGCTCAGGCCGAGATTCGTGCCGGCCAGCGCGTTCAGCACGGGCCCGGCGATGCCGCCTGTAAACGCCACCGGACGCGATCCCAGCGAAAACGCGGCCAGATCCATTGGTGAAGCGGTCGCCTGTGCCGTGACCGTGACCGACGACTTTCCGTTGAACAGGCCGGCAAAGAAGACCGGAACCTCCTCGCTGAGCCTGACCCGGACTGCGTTTGGCGATTTGACGGTCGGCTCGAACCGCTTGTCGGGATCGATGTCGGCGTCACGCGTGTAGGTGCCGGTCTCAAAACTGGCGATGGAGGCCGCCTGCTCGCCATTGGTGACGATCATGTTATCGGCAGCGGAACGGCCGTTGGTGGTGCCGTTGAGGTCTTCCGCCGCAGCCATGGCAGCAGCATCCGCGACCCCCTGCAGCCGCCGCTGGACCATGTACATGTTGCCGAAGTCGATCGCGACAGTCGCCGCTCCGGCGAGCATGACGGCGGAGCCCGCGACCATGATGCCGGCGACGCCGCTGGTGTCGCGGGCAAGGCGGGCGAAGAGGCTGCGATGTTTCATAGCTGCGGGTCCCTTCACAGCGAGAACAGCTTGACGGTGGATTTGCGGACGAGAGGTCCGCCGGGCAGCGGGACCATGGCTGTCTCGCCCAGGTTCGAGCGGGCGACGTCGTACGTCAGCGTGACCGTATAATAAGTGGTGTTGCGCGCCTTGCTTACGGTGACGAGATCTCGCTCCAGCGTTCCTTCGTTGAGCGCGCTGTTGTCGATGCTGTTATCGACGATCTTGCCGCGGTCGCTATCGTCCAGTCCGGAAACGGCCGCGCGGGCAGCGTCGTTCGCCGCTTGTTGCAGCGAATGGGCGGCCATGAACCATCGTCCGTACGTCAGGATGCCCATGAGTAGCATGATGACGACGGGGAGGATGAAGGCCGCCTCGATCACCGCCGCGCCATCAGCCGAGCGGGCAAGTTGACGCAGCATGTGGGGCGGCTGGAGGCGGCGAGTGCGATAGGTCTTCATGACCACCATACTGCGCGCGCGTTCAGAACAAGTTGTAAGGCTTGCAAAAAGTCAAAATGCAGAAAATATGCGAAGTATTCACGGCGTATTAACCACGCGAACCGCGCTTTTCAGGGCCTTGTCGGCACAGGTGTTAGCGCCGGCCGGGCGCCAGTCCGGTAATTTGCAAAATAAGTGAAATCGCCGGGCGACGAATATCAGGCCGGCGTGATCAGCACGACCGCGCCCTCGGTGCCGTACGCGCCGTGGAGGCGGACGATGGAAAGGTGAGTCGCGATGGACCTGCCCGAATTCGACAGGAGCTTGCAGCCGATCGAGTTCGACTTGCCTTCGCGCAAGGTGCCTTCGAGGACCTCGCGGAAGGCGACCCGGTCGTCGATCGCCACCAGGTCGGCCATGCTGACGCCGAGCATCCGATCGACCGGCAATTCGACCATCCTGGCAAGCGGGACGTCGACGCGGTCGATAGTGCCGCGGATGGACAGTCGGGCATAGCCGATGGTGCCGTGGACGGTCATCGCCTCGAGGATTGCTTCCTTCACGTCTGCCATCCGGTTGCGCTGCACCTCTTCGGTAATATCCCGGAAGATGAGAATGTTGCGGCGCCCCATCGGGAAGCTCTGCATGTGAAGCCAGCCGTCGGGCGCGAACGGTGAGGGGATGTCGACGGCGCTCGGCTCGCTGGCCATGCGCGTGCGGCGGACGTGGACTTCGAGCAGCGTCCCCGAAATTTCCGGCAGCGCTTCGTCGAGAGGGCGGCCCTCAAGGTCGCGGACCGAGCGGCGGCAGATCGCCGCGGCGACGCGATTGGCGACGACGACCTTCATGTCCTGGTCGCAGACGACGATCGCTTCGTTCAGCCACTCCGCGAACGAGCGCAGGATCTGGTCACGCAGTTCGGTTTCGGCCGCGAGCGGCGCGCGTGCTGCATCGCCATCGCGCAAGTCTTGGTAGCCGGCGATGCTAAGCAGGACGTGCGTTATGCGATTGTGATTTGCCAGAAAAACGGGTTGTTCATGCGCGCGGTCACGCCATGCGGCGAATTGTCTGATCAGGTCCGCCGCCGATACGGTCAGACGTTCCCCATCACTTCCGTTCATCCCAAGCCCTGCCACATGCATTCTCGACGTAGTCAGAATTATGTAAGTTCTCGACAATCATCCTTGATGAAACGCAAAATTTCGACATCGATCTTCGAAATACTTGAAAAAGTGCTTCGAATTTGGAGCGATTGTCCGATCGTGCGAGGCTGCCGCGATTGGCCACCCCGTTCAGTGTGACGCGCAAATCCGATTGGCTTTGCGCTTTGTCGAACCCCATATGCGCGGCAAAGGAGCTTCCAATGGCTGACTACGACTACGACCTCTTTGTCATCGGCGCAGGCTCGGGCGGCGTTCGTGCCAGCCGCGTGGCGTCGGCCCACGGCGCGCGCGTTGCGGTGGCGGAGGAATACAGGGTCGGCGGGACCTGCGTGATCCGCGGATGCGTTCCCAAGAAGCTGCTCGTCTACGGCTCGCACTTCGCCGAGGAACTGCACGATGCGGAGAATTACGGCTGGACGGTCGAGGGGCTCAAGTTCGATTGGGCCGTGCTGCGCGACACCGTGCTGCGCGACGTAGACCGGCTCAACGCCGCCTACACAACGACACTCGAGAACAACAAGGTCGAGCGGTTCCTCGAGCGCGCCACGGTCACCGGCCCGCATTCGGTCAAGCTCGCCAGCGGGCGCGAGATTACGGCCAAGTACATCCTCGTCGCCACCGGCGCATGGCCGGTGATGCCGGAGTTTCCGGGCAACGAGCACTGCATCACCTCCAACGAGGTGTTCCACCTCGAAACCCTGCCGAAGCGCGTGGTGATCGCGGGGGCGGGCTATATCGCCCTTGAATTCGCGGGGATTTTCAACGCGCTGGGTAGCCACGTGACCATCGCGGTTCGTTCGGAAACGCTGCTGCGCGGCTATGACGAAAGCCTGCGCGACCGGCTGCTCCAGATCACGATGGCGCGGGGGATCGAGTACAAGTTCAACTGTCCGATCGAGAAGGTCGAGAAGAACGAGGACGGTTCGCTCTGCGTCCACTTCCCGGGCAAGCCCGACCCCGTGAACGCCGACATCGTGCTTGTCGCGACCGGCCGTCAGCCCAACACCAGGGGTCTCGGGCTCGAGAACGCGGGTGTCGAACTGTCGGACAACGGTGCCGTCGTCGTCGACGAGCACAACCGCACGGCCTGCGAGAGCATCTATGCGGTCGGCGACGTCACCGACCGGGTCCAGCTCACCCCCGTTGCAATACGCGAGGGCCAGGTGTTTTCCGACAGGGTGTTCGGCGGGATCGACGGGCGCGTCGATTACGAGAACATTCCGAGCGCGGTGTTCTCCCAGCCGCCGCTTGCGGGCGTGGGCCTGACCGAGGGCCAGGCGCGCAACCGGTATGGCAACATCAAGGTCTTCACCTCCGACTTCCGCCCGATGAAGAACGTGTTCGGCGGGCGGATGGAGCGTGGTCTCTACAAGCTGGTGGTCGATGCCGGCACCGACCGGGTGCTGGGCGTCCACATGATCGGGCCGGAATCGCCGGAAATCCTCCAGGCGGTGGCGATCGCGGTGAAGGCGGGGCTGACCAAGGCCGACTTCGACCAGACCGTCGCGCTGCACCCATCGATGTCGGAAGAGCTGGTGCTGATGCGGTAAATGCGGCGCTGAATGGCGCGTCGTCCCGGGCCTCGACCCGGGACCGCTGTGAAGCTGGGCGCGAGGGCGCCAGCGGTCCCGATCAGGTCCTGGACGACGCCTACGCGCCAGTTGCAATCTGCAACCAATCCGCTAGCCTCCCCCCCGCAAACAGGGGAGGCGCGGATCGATGCAGCTTGCGGGCAAGACCATTCTGGTGACCGGCGGCACCGACGGGATCGGCGCGCAGATGATCCGCCAGCTGCGCGACAAGGGTGCGACCGTCATCACCTCAGGCCGGACCGCCGAGCGTGTCGCGGCCACCCGCGAGGCGGGGTTCGAGACGATCGAGGCCGACCTCGCCACCCCGGATGGCGTTGCCGCGCTTGCCTCGGCGGTGGCGGGACGCACCATCGATGTCCTCGTCAACAACGCCGGAGTCGGGGCTGACCACGACTTCCGCGAAGAGGCCCAGCCTGACCTTGGCCCGTCCGACCGGGCGATCTTCCTCAACCTCAACGCGCCGATCCACCTGATCACAGCCCTGATGCCGATGCTGAAGAGCCGGCCCGAGGCGCTGGTCGTCAACGTGACCTCGGGCCTCGCCATCGCGCCGCGGGCCGGCGGGCCGGTCTATTGCGCGACCAAGGCGGCCTTGCGGAGCTACACCATGGCGCTGCGCCACCAGCTCAAGGACACGAACGTCCGCGTGATGGAGGCGCTGCCGCCGGTGGTCGAAACCAAGATGACAGCGGGACGCACCTCGAAGAAAATGTCGCCGGAAGAATGCGCGCGGCAGATCGTCGCAGGGATGGAGAACGGTGCGACGCAGGTCGATGTCGGCATCGTCAAGCTGCTGACGCGTGTCTATTCGCTGTCGCCTGCGCTGGCCCGGCGGATCATGATCAAGTTCTGAGGGAGTCGGAAGCATGGCAGGAACGGTCCTCGTATCGGGCGGCAGCGGCTACATTGCCGGGTTCCTCATCCGGCAGTTGCTCGACGCGGGCTGGACGGTCCACACCACGGTGCGCAGCCTGTCTCGTGAGGCAGAGCTGCGGCGGCAATTGGGCGGTGACGCGGACCGCCTGAAGTTCTTTGCGGCGGACCTCGGCAGCGACGCCGGGTGGGCGGAAGCGAGCGCCGGTTGCAGCCATGTCGCCCACGTCGCCTCGCCGTTCCCGGCAACCACGCCGAAGGACGAGAACGACCTGATTGTCCCGGCGCGCGAGGGGGCCCTGCGGGCGCTGCGGGCCGCGAAGGAGGCGGGTGTACGGCGCTTCGTGCTGACCTCGTCGGTCGCCGCGGTCGCTTATGGCCAGCCCGGCAAGCACCATTTCACCGAGGCGGACTGGACAAACGTCGATGGCCCGGGCGTGTACCCGTACGTCAAGAGCAAGACCATTGCCGAACGCGCAGCGCGCGACTGGGTCGCGGCCGAGGGCGGGGACATGGAGTTCGTCTCGGTCAATCCCTCGGCGGTGCTCGGGCCTGTCGTGTCGAATGATCTTTCCGCTTCTATCGAGGTCGTGCGGCAATTGCTTGCGGGCGCGCTGCCGGGCTGCCCCGACTTCGGCTTCGGCATCGTCGATGTCCGCGATGTCGCGGACATGCACGTCCGCGCGCTCACGCAGGACGGGATTGCGGGCGAACGGTTCATCTGCGCCGGGCGCTTCATGAAGATGATCGAGGTCGCCCGCGTGCTCAAGGACGGGCTCGGTCCGCAGGCGCGCAAGGTTCCGCTGCGGGGCCTGCCGAACTGGCTGGTCAGGGTCTCTGCCCTGTTCAACCCCCAGGTGCGGGCGGTTGTCGGCGAACTCGGCAATGTGCGTGATGCGAGTTCGGCGCACGGCCAGGCGGTGCTGGGCTGGAAGGTGCGAGCGGAGGAGGAGACCATCCTCGACTGTGCGCGCAGCCTGATCGCGCACGGCATCGTCAAGGCTTAATCGCGCCGTTAAAGGCGGGGTTGACGTTGCGGCAAGGCCGTGGCTAGGCGGGCGCTCGACTTTCAGGGAGCCGACACCAATGTCCGCCAATATCGCCGAGATGGAAAAGCGCCGCGAGGCCGCCCGCATGGGTGGCGGACAGAAGCGGATCGATGCCCAGCATTCGAAGGGCAAGCTGACCGCGCGCGAGCGGCTCGAAGTCCTGCTCGATGAGGACAGCTTCGAAGAGGTCGACGCCTACGTCGAGCACAACTGCGTCGACTTCGGGATGCCCGAGACCACGATTCCGGGCGACGGCGTCGTGACCGGCTCCGGCACGATCAATGGCCGCCTGGTGTTCGTGTTCAGCCAGGACTTCACCGTATTCGGCGGCGCGGTCTCCGAACGCCACGCCATGAAGATCTGCAAGATGATGGACATGGCGATGAAGGTCGGTGCGCCCGTCATCGGCCTCAACGATTCGGGCGGCGCGCGCATTCAGGAGGGCGTTGCCAGCCTCGGCGGCTATGCCGAGATTTTCCAGCGCAACGTGCTCGCGTCGGGCGTGGTGCCGCAGCTTTCGCTCATCATGGGCCCCTGCGCGGGCGGCGCGGTCTATTCGCCGGCGATGACCGACTTCATCTTCATGGTGAAGGACAGCAGCTACATGTTCGTCACCGGTCCCGATGTCGTGAAGACCGTGACCAACGAGATCGTCACGCAAGAGGAACTGGGCGGCGCGGTCACCCACACGACCAAGACCTCGGTCGCCGACCTCGCGCTCGAGAACGACATCGAGGCGCTGCTCGCGGCGCGCGATTTCTTCGATTTCCTGCCGCTGTCGAACAAGGAAGAGGTGCCCGAGCGCCCGAGCGCCGATCCCTATGACCGCGCCGAGCCTAGCCTCGACACGATCATCCCGGCCAGCGCCAACCAGCCTTACGACATGCACGAAGTCATTCGTAAGACCATGGACGAGGGTGATTTCTTCGAGGTCCAGCCCAAGCACGCCGGCAACATCATCTGCGGCTTCGGGCGGATCGAGGGCAAGACCGTGGGCGTCGTCGCCAACCAGCCGATGGTGCTGGCGGGCGTGCTCGACATCAACTCTTCGAAGAAGGCGGCGCGGTTCGTGCGCTTCTGCGATGCGTTCAATATTCCGATCGTCACCTTCGTCGACGTCCCCGGCTTCCTCCCGGGGACCGCGCAGGAGCACAACGGCATCATCAAGCACGGCGCCAAGCTGCTGTTTGCCTATGCCGAGGCGACCGTGCCGAAGATCACCGTGATCACCCGCAAGGCCTATGGCGGGGCTTACGACGTGATGGCCTCGAAGCACTTGCGCGGCGACCTCAACTATGCCTGGCCGACCGCCGAGATCGCGGTCATGGGCGCGAAGGGCGCGGTCGAGATCATCTTCCGCGGTCTCTCCACCGAGGAACAGGCGGAAAAGACCAAGGAATACGAGGACCGCTTCGCCAACCCGTTCGTTGCCGCGGCCAAGGGCTTTATCGACGAGGTGATCTACCCCCACTCGACCCGCCGCCGCATCGCGCTGGGCCTGCGCAAGCTGCGTAACAAGGCGCTCGAGAACCCCTGGAAAAAGCACGACAACATTCCGCTTTGATCGGAGTCCCTGCGAAGGCGGGGACCCTTTCACCCAGCATCTCTCACGCGCTCATCGCGTTCCCGAAGTAGATTTCGCCTCGATTGGCAAACAGTTCGATGAATTCGTCGGAGAGCGCGCCGTCGATCCGGACGCCGCGCCAGACCGGGCGCTGCGAGGCATAGGCGGCGAGGGCTTCGCGCTTGGACTGCACTCCGCCCCCGATGGGGCCTGCCCGGCGAAGCCGTCCGCGGGCGGCGCTGTCGAAGAGCATGCCAGCGGCGACGCGCGTCGGCAGCCAGACTGGATATTCGAAAGCCGGCGCGGCAAGCGAGCCGCTCTCCTGAAGAAGCCGCACCGCTTGGGCGAGCGCGACATGATCTGGGTGTGCCTCTTCATGGAATGGCGCGAAAACGCTGCTCGGCTTGACTTGTCCGGCGACCCTGCCGAGCGCGGTGACGATCTCCCCTCGGTTCGCGCCGAGTGAGCCATCCGGAAGACCGAGGAAGACGACGCGCTCACCCGGGACACCCAGCGCCGCGCAGGCTTGCAGGGCTTCACGCTGGCGGATCCGGACGACTTCGTCACGATCGACAATCGAAGCCAGCCGGCACCCGCCGCCGTCCGCGGCGATGACCACCCAGACCTCGCGGCCCGCGGCCACCATCGCGGCGACAAGACTGCCACAGCCGAGCGTCTCGTCGTCGGGATGGGGGGCGAGCACCAGGCATGGGCCGGCACCGGGCTCGATCGAAAGCGGCCGGGCCAGGCGGGACAACAGGGTGCGCAAGGCCACGTCTGCCCGGTGCTTCAGGCGTGCCTTGAGCTTCACGCGGCACACCTCGCCCGCTGCCGGCGCATATCGCAGGCAGCATAGTGCGCGAGCACGGCGCGGAACTGGCGGTCGTTGCCGCCGCATTCCAAGTTGTGGTGCGACAGGGCTGAATCCTGCTCGAGATCCCAAGTAACCAGCGGTCTGCGGTCCCCGACCTTGCGGAAGGACCGGCCATTCCTGCGCGCCATCGCATAAAGCCAGATATCGTCGGCCATCGGGCACAGCGTGGTGAACAGCTCCTCGCGGAGAGTGTCGGGGTGCAGCGATCCCGGCGGGTAGAGGACTCCGGCGCCACTGGTCGGGAAGACGGTGGGGCCGGCCGGACCGGCATCGATTTCCAACTGCCACTCCCGGTAGGGGCGAGGGCTTCCGTCGGCAGACAGGCGAATGCGGTGGGCACGGTGGCAAGGCAAGGCATACGGATTTTCCCGCCAGGCGGCGACTAGCTGCTCCAGCCAATCCGGCGCGAAGTGGAGATCGTCGTCGGCGGTGACGATGGCTGCGTCGGGAAACCGCTCCAGCGCCGGGATGATCTTCTTGTATGAGCGAATGTCGCGCGCCGGCAGGATTGTGAGACCCCGGTTCTGGAGTCGCCGGACCCGCCACGGCAGCTGCGCCATATCGTCCGGGGCGATCCACAGAACAACGGCATCTGGCCGGACGCTCTGCACAAGGAGGCATTCGAGCGTCCGGTGCAGATTTGCGAAGCGGGCCGGATAAGAGGTCAGCGACACTACGAGCGGCATCGGCAAGCCGTGCGGCCGGGGAGTGCCGATCACAGGCCGGCGCGTGCGCAGTGCAGCGCAGTAGCGCATCAGCCGCAGCCAGCTTCGGGCGCGTTCGCTTCGCCAGGCAATTCCGCTGCCTATGGACTGGCGCATCAAGGATCTCCGGGGCGCAGACAGACCGCGCCGCCAAGTCTCCCTAGCGCAAGATACTATCGAAAGTTAGTCCAAATTTCTACGCTGTTGGGTTCGTCCTCAAATCCCCGCGTACCACTGGTAGTCGTGGCTATCTTCCCAGTACCCGCCCTTGCCGCCGTGGATCCCCTCGAGGCTTTCCACCGCCTCGATTTTCGTCAGGTACTTGGCGTGCTTGTAGCCGAGCTGGCGTTCGACCCGCAGGCGCAGCGGGGCGCCGTTTTCGACCGGCAGCGACGCGCCGTTGAGGGTGTGGGCGAGGATCGTCTGGGGGTGGAACGCGTCGACGAGGTCGATGCTCTCGTAATAGGGCTTGCCCGGGCGATAGTCGTCGGCGCAGTGGAAGACGATGTAGCGCGCCTGCGCCCGCATCCCCGCACGCTTGAGCACCAGGCCGAGCGGCACCCCGGTCCATTCCGCGATCGCGCTCCAGCCCTCGACGCAGTCGTGTCGGGTGGTCTGGACGCGCTGGGGCGCGGTACGCAGGTCGCCGAGGCTCAGGAACAGCGGGTTCGAGACGAGGCCGGAAACCTCCAGCCGCCACTCGCTGAACTGCCCCGCGAGCCAGCGGGCATAGTCGGGCGAGGTCGGCATCCGGGTGCCGTTGGCGCGGAACACCGGCGAGCGATCCGCGCCCGTGAATTCCTGCGCGAGTGCGTTGCGATCGGTCACCAGCCGCTGCGCACTGCGGTTGGCGGCCTCGCCGAGCGAGAGCACCTCGCGCACGGTCGGGGAGGCGACGATCCTGTCGCACCCGGCAAGGAGCAGGCCGGAACCTCCGGCAAGGACGGCGCGGCGGGTGGTCATCGGCGCTTCTCCTGCGGCAGGCGGTACCATCCGGTGAGGATCGAGCGCAGCTCGTTGAACGGCCCAGCGAGCACCACCATCGCCAGGTGCACCGCAATGAACAGCGCGAAGCCGGTGGCGCAAAGGAAATGGATCGACCGCGCCGACTGCCGCCCCCCGAACAGGTCGGCGAGGAACGGGACCGCGGCGTTGATCGTCGGGCTCATCGTCAGGCCGGTCAGGATCACGAGCGGGAGCAGGATGAAGATGACGCCGACGTAGGCGATCTTCTGCAAGGGGTTATAGGCGCGCGCCGCCTCACCCGTGGGGAAGCGCAGGCGGGCGTGCTGCTTGATGTCGTGCCACAGGTGCGAAGGCGCGAGCTCCCGGCGCGTCGGGGCGATGTCGCGCTGGATGTGGCGCGACGCGAATGCCCAGGCAAGAAAGCCGAGCAGGCCCAGCACCAGCAGCCAGGCGAAGAAGAAGTGCCACTCGCGGGCGCCTGCCAGGTCGTAGCTCGACGGGATCGTCACCAGCGGCGGGAAGGCCTTGGCGGTGCCCTGGGCATAGCCGATCACCCCCGTCGTCGGGACCTCGAACCCGCCGACGGAAAGGAAGCCGCTCGTCCCGCGGTTCCCGATCACCAGCCAGGCGTCGGCGGCGCGGAAGCCTTCCTTGCCCCAGTAGAGCCGGGGATGGGCGTTGAAGATCATCATCCCGCTCATCAGCATCACGAAAATGCTGAGTGCGTTGAGCCAGTGCCACAGCCGCACCGGCAGCCGGGTTCGATAGACCAGCGGGCCGGGCTCCGGATCAGGTATGTGAGCGGCGGCAGGATCGGGATCGGGATCGGTCACAAGGGCAGCATCGCACAAAACGGGCGGCTATCCCAGCGCGCGCTGGATCATCCAGAAAGCGGCCGTGCTTCCAATCAGATAGGCTGTCACAGTGCGAAGCCGCACGGTCCAGTTCGCTGCGACTCGATCGACAATGCCGAGGATGCCCAGCGCCGCGGCCACGATCGCGAGCTGGCCCGCTTCGACCCCCAGGTTGAACGCCAGCAGCGCGGTCGGCAGCTCGCCCTGGGGCAGGCCTATCTCCGCGAGCGCGGCGGCGAAACCGAAGCCGTGGAGCAGGCCGAAGGCGAAGGCCACCAGCCACGGCACCCGCGCGGCGAACCGGGGCGGGCCGGACGGCTCCTTGACGATCTCCACCGCCAGGAACACGATCGACAGCGCGATGCAGATTTCCACCGGCCGCCGCGCGACGAGGACGAGGCCCAGCGTCGTCGCCGCCAGCGTCAGTGAGTGGGCGACGGTGAACGCCGTGACCGTCCACGCCAGCTTGCGCCAGCGCCGGATCAGCAGGACCAGCGCGACCACGAACAGCAGGTGGTCATAGCCCTGCAGGATGTGTTCGACGCCCAAACTCAGGTAGGTCCGCGCCACCTGCCAGCGGTCGGGCTGACGGCTGACGGTGATGAAAGGGGCGTCGGGCGTCAGCCGCTCCGCCTGAACCGGGCGGCCCAGCGGCGCGACCCGCACCAGCGCGTCGGTAAAGCCGGTTTCCATCCCGGACAGCCCGATCCGCTGCCCGTCGAGCGGCCTGGCGCAGGTCACGTCGAGCGCGACGACCAGCGATCCGCCTTCGAGCCGCGGTGCCCCCGGCCCGAGCGTGCAGAACGCGGGCAGGGCAGGGCGCGAGCGCGTGGCGAGCCCGCCGATGATTGGCGCCTTCCACACCATCCGCCAGTGCGCGGCGTCGCGCTGGGTCAGCTCGAGGTAGCCGGGCCGCAGATCGTCCGCGCGGGCCGGGAGGGCGAACAGGGTGAGGATGAGCGCAAGGACTGCGACGAGTGTCCTCATCGCGGCTTCTCAATCACCACATCGTAGCCTTCCAGCAGGGCACGGAACGTCTTCTCGCGCGCGGTCCGCACCGCCTCGGCGCGCCAGTCGTTCTCGACCCTGCGGCGGACCGTGGCGAGGCTCGGGGCCGGGGGAGCCACGCGCCTGGTCACGCGCACGAGGTGGATGCCGAGGCCCGAGGCGACTGGGCCACTCCACTGGCCCTGCGGCAAGCCCGCGAGTGCGGCGGCAAAATCGTCGCCGAACTGCTCGGCAATGGCGGAGCGGGTCGCCGCCGTAAACCGTGCGGGCAGCGCAGCGGGTTTGCCGAGCGATGCAGGATCGCTCCCCGCACGAAGCGCAGCGGTCGCGGAAGCACGCGCCTGCGGCGTGTCACCGCCCAGATAGACCTGCTCGAAATCGTACGCCGCATCACCCGCATAGCGTGCCGGATCGCGGTCGATCAGCGCCTGAAGCGCGGCGTCGGTTGGCGTCGACGCATCGGCAGTGGCGGTCGACAGGGCCTCCATCTTGGTCCGCATCCGCCGCATCACCACCTCGTCGTCCTTGTCGAGGCCGAGGCGCAGCGCCTCGCGGTAATAGACCTGGTCGGCAACGTATTCGCGGATCAGCCCGTCGATTTCCTCGGGGCTGGGCGGGCGCTGGTACGAGGCGACCCAGCGGTCGACTAGCCGGGTGACCTGCGCCTCGTCGACCACGATCCGCCGCTCGCCGGGATCGGGCGCGACATTGGAGAACACCGCGAAGATCGCCGCGCCGGCGAGGAGGAAATGGACCAGCGGTTCGCGCAAGGCGGCGAGGAACTTCTGCTTCATGTAGCGCGTCCCCGCGAAGGCGGGGACCTCCATCGTTCTGGCGGACCGTTAGCGGCACGAGGTCCCCGCCTGCGCGGGGACGCGGATGCGCTTCACCCCTGCGGCGTATACCAGATCGGCGAAGTGTACGCCCGTTCCTGCGACTTGACCCGCACGTCCGGCGGCAGCTTCAGGCCAAAGCGGACCGCGTCGTAGGCGGGCCAGCTCGGCGTCGGGATCTCCAGCACGCGGACGTAGTAGAACGCCCGCAGCGAGGGATCGAACTCCGGATCGACCCACACCGTCGAGAGCGAGGGCGCGCCGATGGTGTTGGCGTAGGTCGCCTTGGCGACGTCCACCGTATCGCCCACCGGGGCGAGCTTGCCGCCGGTCATCTTGCGGGTGTCCGGGCTCGACCAGACCACGTCGTAGATCTTCTCGTGAAGCTGCCCGCCCTTGTCGACCCAGCCCTTGACCACCTGCACCCGGTCGAGGTTCGCGCCGATCGGGTCCTTGAGGGCGGAGACGATGAAGCTCGGCCGGCCCTGCTTGCCGGTGGCGAGGCTGCCGCCCATCGGCACGCCGCGGGCATAGCCGGCCTTGACCCAATCGCCCGCAAGGTCATTGGCGGTGAAGTCCCACCCGCCGAACACGCGCACGGTCATCCGCGGCCCGGTGGTGGCATAGACCTCGCGCCGCATCATCGCATCGAAGATGGCGCTGCGCGTGTTGGCGGTCGCCCAGACGCCGGCATAGCCGCCCGCGAGGTAGTGCCAGCCGAACCGGCCCTTGCGGGTGCCGAGATTCTGCTCGGCGGTCGCGCGGATCGCGCTGGGTTCGTTTCCGGCATGCTTGCCGAAGAAGTTGCTCTCGTCCCCGGTGGACAGCGACGTGTGGCTGTCGGTCGAGCCGATGAGGCCGAACTTGTAGGGATTCACCCCGGTCTGCTGCTCGATCAGCAGACCGCGCTTCAGCGCCTCGCGCACGTATTCGGCGGCGAACATCGACGGGACCTTGGGTTCGGTCATCATCAGGTTCGACAGTTCCCAGCCCTGCACGCCATAGCCCGCGAACTCGTCGTTGGGGGACAGGAACGGATGCGCTTCGCTGTCGCCCTTGATCTGGGTGATCTCGACCAGCGGTTCGTGCGCGGCGCGGCGGCGGGCGTAGTCCGCGCTCATGGGCTGGCCCGAAGGCTCGGTCATCATGAACATCAGGCCGTTGGACACGTTCGAGTTGTGCGGGATCGCCAGCACCTTGCCGCCGGTGCTTTTCTCGTAGGCGTCCATGTAGTCCCACAGCTTTTCGGGCGTGGTCTGGGTCTGCGGGTCGAGCGGGACGACGCTCTTCACCTTCTGCCACCCGTCGCGGAAGATCACGTTGCGGTGAAGGTTGTTGCCGCCTTGCATCAGAGTGTATTCGAAGCCCAGGAAGGCGGTGAACTTGCCCGGCTCGTTATAGCGCTCGACCGCGCGGGCGTTGTCCTCCCAGACAGACTTCGTGCGCTCCTCGGCCTGCTTGGGATCGGTGATGTCGGCGGGCAGGTTGCCCTTGGCGCGAGCGTCGAGCATCTCGGCGGTGGCGCGCTGTGAGCCTTCCGGCCCTTCGTGCATCATGTCATGCCAGCGCTTGAGGGTGGGGTCGCGGATCAGGATCCCGGGCGCATCATAAAGCGCGCGGGTCGCGCCGAGGGCCTCGCCGTGGTCGGTGATGACCAGAAAGTCGAGCGGGCGCTCCAGCTTGGCTTTCTGGCCCGTCGAGGAGGTCACTTCCTCGCCGCGGGCGAAGCGCAGCGCTTCCTCGGGTCCGAGCCGGTTGCCGAATGCGAAGGCATCGACCGAGTTGGCCGTGTGAAGGTGCGTGTCGCCCCAGAACACCCGTTCGGGATACTGGGCCTGTGCGACCTGGCTTTCGTCCCTGGTCTCGATCGAGCCCTTGAACTTGCTGCATCCCGAAATCGCAAGCGCCATCAGGCCGACGCCGATCGCCGTGCGTACCGTCTTCTTCATGTTCCCCGCCCTCTCCCAAAAAGGCAGGTCCATTGATGCAAGTTATCCGGCGCTTGTCCAGCCTTACTTGCACGAATGTCAGTGAAGGGTCAGGCGAAGTCCCGCCGGGTGAAGCGGCGGCCTTTGGCGAGGGCCTCGCTGTCGGCGGGCGCAGCGCGCAGCGCCGCCCAGCCGGCCTTGCCGATCCAGCCGAGCTTGGCGCGGCCCGGCACGACCGCGCGGTGGTCCCAGGCGTGCTCGCCGGCCGCTTCGACCATCCGCGCGATCTGGCCATAGATCCCCGCCGCCGCCAGCACCGCCCAGCGCTGGCGCGGGGCAAGCCGGGCCGCGCCGATTCGGGCCGAGGCTTCGTGGGCGCGGGTTATCTCGCCCATCCTCGCGACCATCCCGACGATCGCCTTGCGGTGGTTCGGCTTCATCTGCTCGCCCGGCGGAATATCGGCCTCGACCAGCCATTCGAGCGGCAGGTAGCAGCGCCCGGCGGCGTCGTCCTCGCACAGGTCGCGGGCGATGTTGGCCAGCTGGAACGCGAAACCCAGGTCGGCGGCGCGGTCCAGCGTGTCCTCGTCGTCGGGCGACACGCCCATGACCACCGCCATCATCACGCCCACCGCGCCGGCGACGTGCCAGCAATATTGCATGAGGTCGCGCTCCGAGCGGGGCTCCCACCCGGCGGTGTCGAGCGCGAACCCGGCGATCACCGCTTCGGCCATCGCGGGCGTCAGGCCGGTCTCCCGCGCGACGACGCCGAGCGCGTCAAACGCGAAGTCGCCGGTGGGCTTGCCGGCGAAGGCGAGCAGCGTACGTTCGCGGATCAGGGCGAGGCGGGCTTCCGGATTTCCCACTTTACCCGTCCGTGCTGAGCCTGTCGAAGCACCGCCCATTTCTTCACCGCCGGCGCTGCGATCCGAAAGGGAAGGACTGTCCTTCGACGAGCTCAGGACGGACGGAACTGAGGGCAGCGCGGTGACGCCCAGCGCCCCGCCATGGTCCTGCGCATCGGCGAGGTCATCGCAGGCGCGGCACCAGGCGTAGAGCATCCACACCCGCTCGCGGGTAGTGCGGTCGAACAGCAGGCTGGCGGCGGCAAAGCTTTTGGAACCCTTGCGGATCGATTGGCGGGCCGCCGAGACGAGCTCGGCTCGGCTGAACTCCCCTCCCGCTTGCGGGGAGCCGAAGGCGTTCGCGCCAGCGAACAGCGGGCGGGGGTGGGCCTGTTCTGCAGAGGACGGAGGCTCCCGGCCCACCCCTAGTCCCTCCCGCTTGCGGGAGGGGGACTGCGGTGTACTCCCCTCACAAATCCTCCGCCTTCATCGCGAAGATCGGGGTGTGCGGCTCGTGCGCAGCCATGCGTTCGAGCAGCAGGTCGAGATCATGCTCGGCCAGGATGATCCCTGCATGTGCCTCGCGGATGAAGCCGACCTCGATCATGTGGCGGTTGAAGGCGATCAGCTGGTCATAGAACCCGAATGCGTTGAGCAGGCCGACCGGCTTGGCATGGTAGCCGAGCTGCGCCCAGCTGACCGCCTCCCACAGCTCGTCCATCGTGCCGACCCCGCCGGGAATGGTGAGGAACCCGTCCGAGAGGTCGGTGAAGGCCTGCTTTCGCTGGTGCATGTTGGCGACGACGTGGAGCTCGGTGCAGTCGTGGTTGGCGACCTCGCCGCTCACCAGCGCTTCCGGGATCACGCCCACGACTTCGCCGCCAGCCTCGAGCGCGCCCGACGCAACCGCGCCCATCAGCCCGAGCCGCCCGCCGCCATAGACGACCCCGATCCCGCGCTCGGCCAGTGTGCGCCCGACCGTCCGGGCCAGCTCGACATAGCGTCCGTCGGCCGGCGAGGCGGAGCCGCAGTATACGGCGAGGCGTTTCACGCGAGATCCTCCAGCATCAGCCCAGCCGTCGCCTTGGCGCTGCCGACCACGCCCGGAATCCCCGCGCCCGGATGCGTGCCCGCGCCGACGAGGTAGAAATTCCGGATGGCATCGTCGCGGTTGTGCCCGCGGAACCACGCGCTCTGCGTCAGGATCGGCTCGAGGCTGAACGCGGACCCCAGGTGCGCGTTGAGGTCGCGGCCGAAATCGGCGGGCGAGTAGTGGAACTTGGTAACGATCCGCGAGTGAATGTCGGGGATCAGCCGCCGCCCGACCTCGTCGAGGATGCGCTTTTCCAGCACCGGGCCGACCTCGGCCCAGTCGATCGGCAGCTTGCCCTGGTTGGCCACCGGGATCAGCGCATAAAACGTGCTCTTGCCCTCGGGCGCCATTGACGGGTCTGTGACAGTCGGGTGGTGCAGATAGATCGAGAAGTCCTGCGGCAGCACTCCGTGGCGATAGATGTCGTCGAGCAGCCCTTTGTAGCGCGGGCCGAACAGGATCATGTGGTGGGGAATGCCCGGCCAGGTGCCTTCCACCCCGAAATGGACGACGAACAGGCTGGGCGAAAACCGCTTGCGCTTGAGGCTGGCGGCATAGCGCTTGCCGCGCGGGTTGTCGGCCAGCAGGTCGCGGTAGGAATGCATGATGTCGGCGTTGGAGGCGACCGCGTCGAAGTTCGCGCTCCACCCGCTCTTGCACTCGACGCCGGTCGCGCGGTCACCCAGCGACGCGACGCGGGTGACAGGGTCGCCCAGCCGGACGGTCCCGCCGATCCGCTCGAACTGGCGGACCATGGCGGCGATCAGGCGGTTGGTGCCGCCCTTTGCCCACCACACCCCGCCGTCTTTTTCCAGCTTGTGGATCAGGGCGTAGATCGCGCTGGTGCTCATCGGGTTGCCGCCGACCAGCAGGGTGTGGAAGCTCAGCGCCTCGCGCAGTTTCTCGCTCTCGATGTACTTCGAGACCATCGAATAGACCGACCGCCACGCCTGGTACTTGGCGAGGGCGGGCGCGGCCTTGATCATGCTGGCGAAGTCGAGGAACGGCTTGTGGCCGAGCTTGACGTAGCCTTCCTCATAGACCCCGGCCGAATACTCGACGAATTCGTCATACCCGGCGACGTCGCGCGGGTTGAGCTTGGCGATCTCGGCGCGGAGCGAGGCGTCGTCGTTCGAATAGTCGAAGTTCGTCCCGTCGGGCCAGTTGAGCCGGTAGAACGGCATCACGGGCATCAGCTCGATATCGTCGGCCATGGTGTGGCCGGTGAGCTGCCACAGTTCTTCAAGGCACGGCGGATCGGTCACGACGGTCGGCCCGGCGTCGAAGGTGAAGCCGTCCTTCTCCCAGAAGTACCCGCGCCCGCCGGGCTTGTCGCGGCCCTCGACCAGCGTGGTCTGCACGCCGCCGGCCTGCAGCCGGATCGCCAGCGCCAGCCCGCCGAAGCCCGCGCCGATCACGCAGGCGGTCTTTGCCGCCGCGCTCACTTGCGAGTTCCTGCAAGGTTCAATGGCTGCAACGTGGTCATCTTCGTAATCACCTTCAGCGCCTCGCCCACCGGGACGGGCGGCTTGCCCGAGAGTATCCGCAGCTTGTCCAGTCCGCTCGAGCGGCCGGCATAGAAGCGTTCGATCAGCTTGCGGTCCAGCTTGTAGAACCGCTGCAGCACCTTGTACCGGTCGATCGGCGCACCGGCGCCGAACAGCATCGCCGACAGCGTGCGATAGAATCCGCCCTTGCGCCAATGCTCGCGCGCGCGGCGCTCGGTCAGCGCGGCGAGGTGCGCACCGTCCAGATCGGCGTGCCTGGCGATGGCGAGGGCAAAGCGCACTGCATCGGGCAGCGAATAGCTGGTCAGCGGCTGGAACAGCCCGGCGCGCGTGCCGACCCGGGCCATCGCACCGCCGGTCGAGCGCCAGAACGCCTCGAAATCCCCGCCGGCGACGACCGGGAGCACGCCGGTTTCTTCATGGACCACTTCACCCTCGTACCAGCCGTGGGCGGCGGCATACGCCTCGATCCGCGCGCCCAGCACGGCCGGGTCGAGCGTCGCGCTGTCGGAATAATAGGTGTCCTCGATGAACAGCTCGGTTTCGGTGAACGGCAGGCAATAGACAAAGCGGTAGCCGTCAAGCTGGTCGACGGTCGCGTCCATCACGATCGGACGGTCGAGGCCGTGGGGCGCGGGCAGGCGCAGCGTGCGGCCCATGAACTTCTGCCACCCGCCGGTCAGGTGGCCGAGGTTGCGGATCCCGCGCGCGTCGATCACGCTCTTCGCCTCGATGCGGGTGCCGTCGCCCAGCGTCGCGGCATTGGCGCTGCAGGCGAGCACCTTGGTCCCGGTGAGGATCGCGTCGGCCGGCAGCGCGGCGCGCAGGGCGGCGTCGAAGCGGGCGGAGGTGATCGAGTAATACGCTGTCTTCAGCCGCCGCTCGTATTCGGGAAAGCGCACCTCGTAATCGGGCCACGCGGCCGCGACCATGGAGCCGAGCAATTCGCGCCCCGCCTTGCCGACGTCGCTGCCGAAAAACGACCAGACGTGGTTGCCGCCCAGCGTCTCGCCCTGCTCGACCAGCAGCAGGCGCAGGTCCGGCCGGGCGCGGGCGACGGCCAGCGCGGTCAGCCCGCCGGCCAGCCCGCCGCCAAGGATCGCAATGTCGCACGCCCGAACGCTCATGGCCGCCGCTTTAGCGGATGGGCCGGGGAGGGCAACCGGTTGCGGGTGGAACTGGTCAGGGCGCGGTCGCTGCGGAGCCGCCCTTGCCGACGTACTTGTTGAAGATCGGGTAGAGCACTTCGGCCATTTCCGCCTCGAGTTCGGGCGAAGGGGGCGCGTTTTCGACCACGGCACGGGCTGCGGCAAGCTCGGGCAGCAAGGTCCGGTACTTCAACGCGGCCGGGGTCATGGCAAAGGCGATCACCTTCGACCGGTCCTCTTTCGATAGGTCGGCCATGGCTCCCATTCCTGCGGCCATCATGTCGTCCGAAATGGCCTTCTTGCCGATGCTGCCGCCCTCGATGACGTCGGCGACGGTCTTCTGGGGATTGTAGTTCGCGAGCGCGGCGGACATCAGCCGAACGCCGAGCGGCGATCCATAGAAGGTGCCGAGTTCTTGCGCCTCGTCCCGGGTCAGGCCCTTGATGAGGATCGGCATCATCGCCTCGCGCAAGGCCGGTCGCGTATCGTCGGCAATCTTGCGCACAATGGGCAAAAGTCCGTCACGCATTTCCTGGCGCATGGACGGGTTGGCGCGCATTGCATCCTCAATCGGGGGCAGCGCCTTGCCCAGCCCGTCGATGATCGCATCGAGCGTATTGTCCGCAGCAATGTCCCGCTGCGCTTGCGAGCCTTCGAGCGCGGCGAACAGCCTGTCGTAAGCCGGATCGACGGCGGGCGCGGCAATCGCCGCAGGGGCAGCGGCAACCACGGCTGCGGGGGCGAGAGCGAGAGCGGCAAGAGCCAGCCGGAGCGAACGTATCATCCCACTACCCTACCCAAACCCTCCGCTTCGGCCAAGCATGGCCTTGGCAATCGCCTCCATTATGGGCAACCCTTGCGCCATGGACGCCCGCACCCGCAGCCTTACTCCCGACCGCACCGGCTGGATCGCCGCGCTCGCGGTGCTCGCCCTCACGGTCGCGATCCTCTTCGCGATGGATCGCCCGCCGATCTGCGCCTGCGGCACGGTTAAGCTGTGGTGGGGCGTCGTCGAATCAAGCGAGAACAGCCAGCACATCGCCGACTGGTACTCGTTCTCCCATGTCATCCACGGCCTGCTGTTCTACGGCGCCGCGCATCTGCTGTGGCGGCGCTGGGGGCTGTTCAAGGGCGCGCCCGCACGCGGGGCGCTGGCGATCGCGGTCGCCATCGAGGGCTCATGGGAGCTGCTGGAAAACTCGCCGATCATCATCGACCGCTACCGTGCGGTGACGATCAGCTGGGGTTACTCGGGCGACTCCATCCTCAACTCCGCCGCGGACATCGGCTGGATGATGGCCGGTTTCTTCCTTGCAGCGCGCCTGCCGGTGTGGGCCAGCGTCACCATGGCCATCGCCTTCGAGCTGTTCACCCTCGTGATGATCCGCGACAACCTGGCGCTCAACGTGCTGATGCTCGCCTGGCCGCTGGAGTCGATCCGGCAGTGGCAGGCGGGCGGGTAGGGGCGACCGACCAGCCGCCGCCCCGCACCGTTCAGAACGCGAACGTGAAGCCGGCCCGGACCGAAGTACCGCCGCCCTCGAACCCGGTCGCGACGCCGGCGTTGAATGCGACATTGTCGCTCACCAGCGTGGCTAGCTGCAGCGCGCCCGCGCTTTCGCCGTCATAGGTCCCGAAATTGGCGGAGACGTTGTAGCGCATCCCCGGCAGGAACACCGAGCCGCTCATGGCGACGGCCATCGCGGTCGAGCGCGCCAGCCGCCGGTCGAGGAAGCCGACCTGCGCTTCCAGCGCATCGATCTGCGAACCCAGCGCGGTAACCTGGCTGTTCAGCGCGAGGTCCGACGCCAGCCGCGCCGACGACTCGTTGACCAGCGCCTGGCTGAGCGCCGCACGCGCGGTTTCCTCCGCCAGGATGCGCTGCTCGATCTGGGCGTCGACGGCCGCGCGGGCCTGCGCCTCAGCGGCGAGGTCGGTGCGGATCGCGGTGTCTTCGGCCGCGCGCTGCGCCGCCTCGGTCTGGATCGAGGCGAGCACCACCGCGTCGGCCGCCACCCGGGCGGACGCTTCGGCATCGAGCTGGCCCTTGTTGATCCCGTCTGTCGCGGTCGTTCCGTCGGCAACGCCGGTGACCTTGCTGCCGTTCATCTCGATACCCTCGGTCACTTCAAGCCGCGGGGCGATCAGGCCAGTTCCGTCGAGCTGCGTGAGCAACGTCGCGGCGATGTCGTACTGCAGGCCGAAGTTGGAGACGACGCCATAGCCGAACCCGTTCGACGACGGATAGGGCGTCACCAGCGGGCCCACGAGGAACGTCGCCGTGCCCGAAATCGAGCCGAACTGGATCGGGCCGCCCACGCTGGTGTAGTTGAACCGGCCGGTCAACGCAGTCGCATTGTTGACGATGGCCGACGGGTCCACGCTGCGAAATGCGTACCCGAAGGTGTCCAGCCCGGTGTTGGTGAAGCCGCCGCTGTTGTTGACCGTGATCGCACGGACCTGAAGGTCGGACGAGGTGATAGCTCCGAAATAGGCCCACTGGCCATCGGTCGGGAAGGCACTGGTCGGCGTTGCCTTGGGCAACCGGGCGGAACGCGTTGCAACATAGCTGCCGGCCACTTCCACCACCGGCGCATTGGCTGGATCGAAGGCTAGCGTCGCGTCGCGCGGAACCGGCAGGCTGGCCGGACTTTGCAGCTGTACCGGGTTACCATCGACCTGAAGGCGACCGTCGAAGGTCACGTTGTAGGTTGCGACGACCCGATCCTGGGTGGCGCTGACGGAACTGCGGGTGACGTCGGTCAGCGTGACTTGGCGTGTTCCGTCCACCGTGCAGTTCGGCACGACCGGAACCGGGTTGGGCTGGAAGTCCAAAAAGGTGCAGTTTGCGTCGTTCAGCGGCGTGACGATTGTCGCAGGGTCGATGGGCTGGGCTGCCGATGGAGTCGCGCCAAGCACCAGCGCGGCTAGCGCGGACGAAGCGGCCAGGGTCGGCACGACCCTTTTCGAGACGTGGTTCATACGTGTTCTCCCGGTCTCGCGCTTACCAGCCGAAGGTGAAGCCGACGCGGCCGGCGGTCTTGCCCGATTTGGTGAAGCCCTTGGCGACACCGGCATTGACCGCGACATGATCGGAAACGAGCGCGCCGATCTGGAGCGAACCTGCCTGCTCGCCGCCATAGGTGCCGACGTTGCCGGTCAGGTTGAACTTCATGTCGGGGAGGAAGGCGGACCCGCCCATCGCGACCGCAACCGCGGTCGAGCCGTCGATCTTGTTCTCGATCTTGCCGACGCGCGCCTCGAGCGCCCCCACGCGGGTGCCGAGTCCGTTGATGCTGGTGGTCAGCGCGTTGTCCGCCGCGATCCGGGCGGCGGTTTCTGCCGAGATGCTGGTGGCAAGGGAGGCGCGGGCGGCTTCCTCGGTAGCAATCCGCTGGTTCAGCTGCAGGTCGGCGTTGGCGCGGGTGGTGGCCTCGGTGGTCAGCGCCGTGCGGATCGCGGTGTCTTCGCTCGCCCGCAAGCCGGCTTCGGTCGTCACGGTGGCTTGCAGCGCGGCGTCGCCGGCAATCCGGGCGTTGGCCTCGGCATCCAGCTGTCCCCTGTTGACCGCGTCGGTGGCGGCGGTGCCGTCGGCGAGGCCGGTGATCTTGCTGCCGTTGAGCTCGATCCCGTCGGTCACCGTGACGGTCGGGGTGACGAGGCCGGTTTCGTCGAGGCGGGTGGTGACGGTCTCGGTCGTGTTGATGGACAGGACGAGCGGCGCGACTGCAGCTGAGGTGCCGAGGTATTCAGCGAAGGGAACCGGACCCGTCGTCCCCGATACCGAGGCCCGGCCGGTGATCGTGCCGAATTCGATGGCGGTGCCGGTGCGGGTGAAGCTGCCGGTCAGTGCGGTTCCGTTGTCGGTGATCGCGGTCCCGTCTATCGTCGTCAGGGTGTACCGTCCGATGTCCCCATTGGCATACTCGAACTCGGAAATGTCGTAGTTCACGTCGAGCTGTGAGAGCGCCAGGCTCGAATGGCTGTAGGACATGCCGGGGTTGGCAACGAGCGCGGGTGGCCCGCCGAACGGGACCGTTCGCGCGTTGATCGTTTCTAGATAGCTCGTCGAGCCGCGTACGTTGACGGCGCCAGAGCTGTTTTGCGACTGGAGCAACGCTGCGGACAGGAACGGGTTCGTCGACGAACTCGTCACGATTCCGCCGACGTAAAGGCGTCCATCGTATGAGATCTGGCGCTGACCAATGAACGTTGAGGTGCCGTCGCCGTTCGGAGTGCTGGTAATCGGGGTTACGACGGTGACTGCCGTCGTACCGTCGGCAGGAGCCGGGCAAGCGAAGCCGAACGTCGGCGTGCAGGTCGGGGTCAGGGGCAGCAGCGGCGGAGCAGCGGATTGCGCGGCGGAAATGTTGGCCCAGCTGGCCGAAATCAGCGCGCACGAAACCAATGCCGCGCGGCGCGCGGCGAAAGAACCTTTCACCATCTGGAATACCCCTGTTCGAATCAGCGAGAATCGCTGCCCCTTCAAAAGGATAAGTCGAGTCTGGTGGGAGTTTCCAGTCGATTTCCATGGGATGACCCGTTTTGGAGAAGACTCGGGGCAGCACGCTGCTTGACAGTCCGCGACAGCGTGTATTCCGGTCGGTATAATTCGCTTGATCCCGGTCAACGACAGGATCATTCTGCCTCCATAACGAATGCGACGATCGGCCGGCAAAGGCCGCGGGCAAGGAGAGAGGCGAATGGCTTCAGCCGCAGTGGCCGAAAAGGCCGGGACCACCACGCATGTCGACGTGATCATCGTCGGGGCCGGGATCTCCGGCGTCGGTTCGGCCTATCATCTGCAGGACCAGTGCCCGGACAAGAGCTACCTGATCCTCGAGGGCAAGGACACGTTCGGCGGAACCTGGGAGACGCACAAGTATCCGGGCGTCCGCTCCGACTCCGATCTTTACACTTTCGGCTACCGGTTCAAGCCGTGGGTCGGTGCCCCCATCGCCAGCGCCGGGGAAATCCTGCGCTATATGGACGAGGTGATCGAGGAGAACGGCATCGGCGAGCATATCCGCTATGGCCACTGGATCACCGGCTGCGCCTTCTCCCGAGCGGACAACCTCTGGACCGTCACCGCGAAGCGCAAGGCCGACGGGCAGGAAGTGACCTTCACCTGCAACTTCCTGTGGATGTGCCAGGGTTATTACGACCACGAGACCCCCTACATGCCCGACTGGCCGGGGATGGCGGACTACAAGGGGATGCTGATCCACGCCCAGAAGTGGGATCCGTCGATCGATTATACAGGCAAGAAGGTGCTGGTGATCGGCTCGGGCGCGACGGCTGCCACCGTGGTCCCGGCCTTTGCCGAAAAGGCCGCGCACGTGACCATGCTGCAGCGTTCGCCGACCTACTTCTTCTGCTCGGAGAACAAGAACGAGCTGGCTGACCGCCTGCGCGAGGTGGGGATCGACGAGCCCACCATCCACCGCGTCGTCCGCGCCCAGATCATGTACGACCAGGACGTCCTCACTCGCCGCTGCATCGAGGAGCCCGACGCGGTGTTCGAGGATCTCAAGGCGCTCGTCCGCGCCTTCACCGGTAAGGATGACTTCGAATTCGCGCCGCATTTCACGCCGAAGTACCGTCCGTGGCAGCAACGGCTGGCGTTCTGCCCCGAAGGCGACATCTTCCGCGCGGCGGTTGCGGGCAAGCTGACCGTGGTGACCGACACCATCGACCGCTTCACCGAAAAAGGCGTTCGCACCAGCTCCGGCGAGGAGATCGAGGCGGATATCGTCGTCGCCTGCACCGGGTTCAACCTGCTGATGATGGGCGGCATCCCGTTTACCGTCGACGGCGAGAAGGTCGAGTGGAACGAGACCGTCAACTACCGCGGGATGATGTTCACCGGCGTGCCAAACATGGTCTGGGTCATGGGCTATTTCCGCGCGAGCTGGACCCTGCGCGTCGACATGCTCGGCGATTTCGTCTGCGACCTGCTCAAGCACATGGACGAACAGGGCGCGCACCGCGTCGAGGTGGTCCTGCGGCCGGAGGACGAGGGCATGGCCCTGCTGCCGTGGATCGAGAACGACAATTTCAACCCCGGCTACATAGTGCGCGGGCTGGATCAGATGCCCCGGCGCGGCGACAAGCCCGAATGGCGGCACAACCAGGACTACTGGCTGGAGCGCGAGCAGATCCCCGCGATCGACCTCGACGGTGCGGAGTTCCTCTACGACAGCGTGCGGGCCAGCGCGAAGGCGAAGGAGCCGGTGGCGGCCTGAAGGGGCGCCCGCGCCCTACTTGTGCACCAGTCCCTCCGCCGCGACCAGCAGGTCGGTCAGGCGGTGGTATTCGGCGAACGCACCGCGCCGCCAAGGATCGCGCAGCACCGTCAGGCGGGCGGCGCGCAGGTCGGCGGCGGGGCGGGCGGCGTCCGCGCTTAGCACGGTCATGGCATCGGGCCCGTGGCGGAGCAGGTCGCGGGCATAGGCGCGCGCCTTCTTCCGGCGCTTGCCGTCGGCGGCGTAGCGTTCGAGCGCGGCGTGCCCTTCCGGCGTCGCGGTCATCCACAGCGCTTCGGCGAGGAGGCCGATCTCGCGGTCTTTCTTCGCCTTGTCCAGCCTCACGATCAGGTCCGCCGCCACGGTCCGCTCGTCGAGCCCGAACAGCGACCAGACCAGCGCCTCGAGCGGGCTTGGCCGGAACGCGCCCATGTTGAGGTCGACCGGCACAGTCGGATCCTCCCAGCCCACCCACCGCCAGGCCATGGGCCGGGTGTCGAGACCCGCGGCGGAATAGCGGTTGAGCGCGACCAGCCAGCCGCTCGGCTGGATGCCGTCGGGCGAGATCGTGCGGAGGAGGGACAGCCCCAGCGCGAGGTCTTCGGGCGTGCGCGACAGTTCGGTCAGCAGCTCGGCCCCGTCGAAGCGGAAGAACTCGGACGCATCGGGCCGTTGCAGTTCGGCGCGGAGCAGCGGCAGGCGCACAGCCTTGTCCGCCGCGACCCATGCCCAGAACGCGTCGAGCCTCACCGACTGCGCTTCCAGTCCCGCGCCCTTCAGGGACGAGCGCTTGAAGGCGTAGGCCTTCTCGACCTCGGCGTGGAATGCGGCGGCATCCTGCCCCAGTGCGGGCGCGGGCAGCAGCAGAGCCGCGCAAAGGACGAGTATTTTCAGGCGCATGGCTGCGGGAAAAGGCGTGGCAACGCCCGGCAAGTCAAGCCCGAATTCGACGATGGCGCGCGCGGTCGCCCCCGTCGGCGCAGCCGGATGCTGCGGCATTCCCATCGACCGTCGTCGCCGTACAGGCGTTCATTACGCGGCCACCTCCGTTACCCCGCGCGCCGGGACCGGCAGGGCGTGGCCCTTCGCCGCCGCGCGCTTCGCACCCTTCGCCAGTTCCTTCCTCAGCGCACGGACATAATGGTCGAAGTCCAGCTGGATGGTGTGACGCCGGGCCTGATAGTAGCCGCCGGTGTAGTAGTGCTCGTCCTCGCGGATGATCCGGTGCATCTCGGCCGGCGGGGGCGGGGCGTATTGCCCGGCCAGATATCCGGCAACCAGCTTGGACTGCTGCTCGGCGAAGTTCACCAGCGTCGGCAGCGGCTGGGCGAGGCCGACATAGAACAGGTCCGGCACCTCGGGTTTCATGATCCGCTTGTAGAGCGGCGGCGGGCGGTTGTCGGCGTCGGCCTGGAATGCGGGATCGTCGAAGAACGGGAAGCGGATGTCGTATCCGGTCGCCCACACGATGACGTCGATCTGTTCGCGGCTGCCGTCTGTGAATACCACCCTGTCGCCGTCGAGCCGGTCGATTCCCGGCTTCATCGTCAGGTCGCCCGATCCGGCGCGGAGCAGGAATTCACCCGAGACGGTGCCGTGGCTTTCGAACGGGCCGATGTCGGGTTCGGGCAGGCCATAGTCGCTCATCCGCCCGACGAGGCCCTTGATGATCCGCCCGCCCAGCCATTGCCGCATGGCCTTGGGCATCCATGCCGGGGCGGGGTTCTTGTCGATGGGCTGGCCCTTGTAATACTTCGGGAAGATCCACACCCCGCGGCGGGTCGAGACGAACAGCTTCTCGGCGATCGGGCGCTGGGACAGCTCGGAGGCGATGTCCATTGCGCTGTTGCCCATGCCGACCACCAGCACCCGCTTGCCGACGCAGTCTACCGGCTCGAACGGGCTGCGGTAGCGGTGCGAATGGAGCTGCTCCCCTGCGAAGCTGCCCGGGTATTCGGGAATCCGGGCAGCCCAGTGGTGCCCGTTGGCAACGACCAGCGCGTCGTAGGGCAGGGTGCGCCCGTCCGACAACGTGATCTCCCAACCGCCGCCGTCCTGCCGACGCGCCTTCTCCACCCGGGTGTTGAAGGTGATGTGCTCGCGGATCCCGAAGTGATCCACATAATCGTGGAAATACTGAAGCAGCTGGGCGTGGTGCGGATAGTCCGGCCATTCCGCCGGAACCGGATAATCCTCGAAAGCCAGCCGCCATTTCGAGGTGTCGATGTGCAGGCTCTTGTAGCAGGCCGACATGCCGTTGGGATTGCCGAAGTACCAGTTGCCGCCGATGTCATCCGAGGCTTCGAAGCTATCGAAAGGTATGCCGAAATCCTTCAGCCGCTTGGCGGTGGTGAAGCCGGAACAGCCGGCACCGATGATGCACACGCGGGGCAGGATCATGACTCGGTCTCTCCTTCGGCCTCTGGCGGGCCTACCGGAGAGTATGTTGTCGCGCGGGCAGGTTGTCCAGTCGGCTTGTCTGCTAATACTGCTGGTCTTGAAGCGGTACGCCCGGCGTCCGCATCCCCGACAACGGGGTCAGGTTCATCGACAGCAGGTAGCCTTGCATCTTCTCGTAGGCGTCCGGGGTCAGGTCGACGAACACGCGGCGGCCGTCGGTCTTGTCGCAATCGCGGCAGACCAAGCCGGCATCGACCAGCTTCTGCAACCAGCGATTGGCGGTGGCGTGCGGCGCGCCCGAACCCAGGCACGCGTCGGACACGGTCACGCGCCGGGCGCGGTGCCGGGCGACGTAGAGATCGAGCATGATATTCCAGCCGGCCTCGGCGAACAGGTCTCCGGCGAAGAACTGGGCGCGCCGGGCGCGTTCGGCGAGCAGGCGGCGCGCCAGGTCGGCCAGTGCGGACCCCAGTGCATCGGAACTGTCGATTTCGTTCGAATTGGCCGCTGCACTCGATTGCGTCATTTGCCAAACCCCGCAGCGAGCGCCGCCCGCATTCGATCAACCTGCCATAGGCTGTACCGTCCGAATCCCTATCGTTTGTTAGGGTGGTCCGGCCGGACAAGCAAGTGACATGGAGTCAATGATCTAACGATGCTCGCCGCGTCGTGCGGCCTCGTCGCGCAGGGCCGTTTTGAGGATCTTGTTGGCCCCGCTCAGCGGCATCGCCTCGCGGATCTCGAGCGCGCGCGGGCACTTGTAATGGGCCAGGCGGTCGCGGCAGTGGGCGATCAGCTCGGCCGGGGTGACGCTTGCTCCCGGCTTCAGGGTCACCGCGGCATTGACCGCTTCGGTCCAGCGCGGGTCGGGCACCCCGAACACCGCGCACTGCGAGACCGCGGGATGCAGCGAGAGGACGTTCTCGACCTCCTGCGACCAGACGTTCTCCCCGCCGGTGATGATCATGTCCTTCAGCCGGTCGACGACGTAGAGGTAGCCCTCCGCGTCGAAATAACCGATGTCGCCGGTGTGCATCCATCCGCCGCGCAGGGCCTCCGCGGTCAGGTCGGGCCGGTTCCAGTAACCGAGCATGACCATCGGCCCGCGTGCGACAATCTCGCCCGCCTGGCCTTGTGGCAGCGGCTGGTCATCCGGACCGACCACGCGTACTTCGGCGAGCATCGACGGCTGCCCGGCCGAACGCTGGACCCCGCTGGGGCGGCGATGCGGGAGATGGTCCTCAGGCCCCAGCAGCGTCACCACCGGTGACAGCTCGGTCATCCCGTAAGCCTGCGCGAAGCGCACGTTCGGCAATGCGGCCATCATCTCGTCGAGGATCGCCTCGGGCATCGAGGACGAGCCGTAGGAGACGACGTCGAGCGAGGACAGGTTCGTGGTTCCCAGCGAAGGTTCGTCGAGCATGGCCCGGAACATCGTCGAGACGAACGTTCCATGGGTGATCCCGGTGCGGGCGATCTCGGCGATCACCTCGCTGGCAATGAAGCGCGGCAGGACGACGTGGGTGCCGCCGACCCAGGTCGTGGTCCACACCCGAGCCGAGGAGGCGACGTGGAACAGCGGACCGTGGTGGAGATGGACGGTTCGTTCGGAAAAGTTGAGCGGGCCGGCCGTCTGCAGGGTGTTGGCGGCGATGTTGGCGTGACTGAGCATCACGCCCTTCGCTGCGCTCGTGGTCCCGCTGGTGTAGAGCAGGCAGGCGAGATCGTCGCCTCCCCGGCCTGCATCCTCCCGCGGCGCGGCGGCGGCTATCTCCGCCTCCCAGTCGCGCAGCCCCGACGGCGGCACCCCATCGGCGGAGAAGAACGTCGCGCGCACCGGGGCGATTTCGGCGAAGCGCGCGGCATAGTCCGTGAACCCCTCGCCGAGAAGGACGATCTCCGGCGCGCAGTCGGCGGTCTGGGCGAGCAGTTCGACCTCGCTGAGCCGATGGTTGATCGGCACGATCACCCCGCCGGCGCGGACCGCCGCGTAGAACGCCTCGAGCGAGCGGTGGCTGTTGAGCGACAGGAGCACCACGCGCCCGCCCTCGCTCAACCCCGCGGCACGAAACGCCCCGGCGAGCCGCGCCACCCGGTCCTCGAACGTCCGCCAGGTAAAGCGCTTCTCGCCATCGATCACGGCCACGCCCGACCCGCGGAGATGAACCGCGCGGGCGAGGCTCTGGCGGATGCTCGGGTGCTTGGTCACGGCGGTCCTACTCCGGGGTATGGCTATCCCCCGCAGCGTCTGACGCGGAATGATCGCTGCGTCAAACGAGGCCGGCGAGCTGCGCCAGCAGCCACAGCCCGATCACGAGGAACAGCAGGGCGGCAATCGTCCGGACGGTCTTGAGCGGCACCCGTTCGACGATCGCATGGCCGAGGAACACCGCCGGCACATTGGCGATCATCATGCCGAGCGTGGTCCCGGCCATCACCGCCAGCACCGACTGGAACTGCGCCCCCAGCGCGATCGTCGCGACCTGGGTCTTGTCGCCCATTTCGACGAGGAAGAACGCGATCAGCGTGGTGACGAATGCGCCGAACCGGGCGGGCTTGGGCGCATCGTCGTCGTCGAGCTTGTCGGGGATCAACGTCCACGCCGCCATCGCGACGAACGAGACGGCCACGGCCAGGCGGAACCACAGGCCGTCGAGCAGGTGCGCGACCTGTTGCCCAACCAGCGCGGCAAGGAAATGGTTGGCGAGCGTCGCAAACAGGATGCCGGCGACGATCGCCCACGGCTTGCGGAAACGGGTCGCGAGAACGATCGCCAGGAGCTGGGTCTTGTCGCCGATCTCGGCAAGCGCGACCACCGCGGTCGAGGTGAGCAGGGCGTTCATCAGATACCTTTCGGGGCCGGGCGCGAGACTAGCAACGGCATCGCGCATCCCGCCCGGCCAGGCGGAGGCGCCATGCCATTGGTCTCGCCGTGACGGTCTCCGCTGCCGGTTCCCGTCCCCCGAGCGCCACGGCCTCTCGACCGAGTGTGTTGACGCAAGGGCCCGCGCGAGTGAGGCGCGGCTGGCTACTCCCCAGATGACGGGGATGCGGTAGCGGGGTGAGCGGGGCGAGGCAAGAGCTGAAACTCGGGCCGACCTCCGGGCACTTGCCGGGGATTTTGAATTGGGCGGCGGTATCCCCTATGCAGCGGCCATGACCCTTCTGCGCCTCTTCCCGTTGCTCGTCGCGCTGGCGGTGCCGCAGGCCGTGCGCGCCTCGGACTTCAGTGCAATGGCGGAGCCGGGGTTCGCCCGCTGGGCGTTCCTTTCGCCCGAGCGCCAGCTCGATATCCTGTGCGTCCACTACACGCACTTCGCCGGCGGCGCCCATCGCGGCGTGACCATGGCCGAGGCGCAGCTCCTGCGCAGCGCGGTGACCAAGCGCCTCGCGAGCGAGCTCGGCAGCCGGAAGTGGGCCATCAAGGCGCTGGAGCCGCGCGAGCGCTACGATGGCCGTGAACCGGACGCCGATTACGCCGACATGGCAGGCATCTGCGCCGTCCATCTCGCGGCGCTGCGGGACGGGACCATCGAGGCGAAGCTCGCCCCGCTCGGCGGCGATCCGATCGCGCTGCCCGATCTCGACACCTGCCTCGCCTATGACCTGCTGGCCCGGCGGAGCGATCCGCCGATCCGCGACAGCATGTTCAACGACCGCGAATTGCGCGACCGTTTGCTCGGCGTCACCGATGACGAGCGCACAGCCCGCGTCGCCCGCGCCGAAGCCATCGCCGCGGCGATGCCGCCGCTCGACCGCCGCCGGCTGGAAATGATCGTCTCGATCGGCTGCATCCAGGCGATCATCGCGGCGAATCCGTACGAAACGGAACTGGACGACGCGCCCGAGGAGCCGGAAACGGCGACGGTCGATGGCGATCCCGTGCCCGGCGGGGGGCCATCAGGCGGAATGTGACCGCATAAGCGTTCCCGCGTATCGGAACCGCTCTTATCCAACGATAGTTAAGAGCAGCGATGCGGCTGCTCGGCTTTGTCCTGACCCTGCTCCTGCTTTCGGTCGGTGCGTTCGTCGCCGGGCGGGAAAGCGCGCCCGGTGCGGCCGAGACCTACATCCCGCGCCGCGCCTGGATCATCGAGGAAAGCGCGAAACGCACCCCGCCGGGCGCGGTGCTGCTGGTCGGCGACAGCCTGACCGAGCGGTCCGGGGTGACGAGCCTGTGCGGCCAGCCGGTGTTCAACGCGGGGATCTCCTCGGCGACGCTGCACGATCTTTCGGCAATGGCCTTGCGCCTGAAGGGCGAGCTGGCGCCCGCGCGGGTGTTCCTGGCGATCGGCACCAACGATGCGCGGCTCGGCACCGATCCCGCCGCGTTCGAGCGCGAATACCGCGCGCTCGTTGCCGGCTTTGCGCCGTTGCCCGTCGTGGTGGTGCCGATCCCGGCGGTCGGGCAGGGCGCGGTTGTCTCACCTCAGGCCGTTGCCGAACTGAACCGCCGGATCGAGCGCATCCCCGCTACGCGTCACCTGGCCCCGTTTGCAGTGCCGACGGTAGACGGCGTCCACCCGACGGTCGCGGGCGCGGCGCAGTGGCGCGAGCACGTCGCCGGCGGCTGCGCCTGACGCGTCAGGCGATCCGCACCGGCATCGCCGTGAACCCGTGCAGGAACGGACTGGCGAGGCGCGTCGGCTTCCCCTGCGGTTCGATCCGCCAGCCGCGCTCGACAATCTCCTCGATCAGCGTGGCGACCTGGACTTCGGCCAGCCGGGCACCGACGCAGCGGTGGATGCCGTGGCCGAACGAAAGGTGGCGGCGGGCGTTCTCGCGGGTGACGTCGAAGCATTCCGCGTCCTTGAACACGGCTTCGTCGCGGCTCGCGGAGATGTACCACATCACGATCTTCTCGCCGGCCTTCAGCTCCTGCCCGCCGAGCACCGCATCGCGGGTCAGGCTGCGGCGCATGTGGGTGACCGGCGATTGCCAGCGAATGATCTCCTGCGCTGCGTTGGGGATCAGCGAGCGGTCGGCGCGCAGCTTGTCGAGCTCGTCCGGATAGCGGTCCAGCGCCTCGACCAGGCCCGACATCGAGTTGCGGGTGGTGTCGTTGCCACCGACGATCAGCAGCGCGATGTTGGCGATGCGTTCGGGCGGGCTCAGGTTGCCCATCGCGTCGGAATGGACCATCCGGCTGAGCAGGTCGTCGCTTGGCGGCAGGCCGCGGCGGGCCTCCAGCTCGCGGTCGAAGCGCATCAGCATCTGGGTCATCTGGACCATGAACTCGGCGCGATAGGTGTCGGTCAGCGAGTCTTCCGAAACCCCGCTCGCCCAGTCCGACCAGCGCTTGATGTCCTGCCATTCGGCGAAGGGCATGTCGAACAGGATGCAGAGCATCCCGATGGTCTGGGGGATCGAGACGCGCTCGACCCAGTCGAAGGTCTCGCCCCGGGGCAGGCCGTCGAGCAGCTTCTTCGTGCTTTCCCTCACCAGCGCGTCGAGCTTGACCATCTGGCTGGGGTTGAAGGCGGGCGCGATGACCTTGCGCTGCGCGGTGTGGATCGGCGGGTCCTGCGCGATGAAGTTGGGAAACTCGGTCTCGTTGACCGAATCCGCGATGGTGATGTTCCCGCGCTGCCACGACGAGGAGTAGGTTTCCGGATCGAGCTCGACCTGCTGGATCAGGTCGTGCGTGACCACCGACCAATACCCGCCGAACGGGCTTTCCGGGCACCACGAAACCGGCATGTTGGCGCGCAGCCAGGCGAACGGTTCGCGCCACTTGTCCTCGACGTAAAGCTCGTTGCGGCTGACGTCATAGGGGCTGATCGCCCGCTCGCGCGCGAGGTCCACGGTTGCCATCGGCATGCTCTCCGGTCATCTTATTCCGGACGGTATAACACGGTGAGACCGGCGTGTCATGGGCGCAGTGGTGCGAATTGAATACGACGCAGGCACCTGCTTTGTGCACATGCTTCCGCTTAGCAAGGCCTTAGCGTCGCCTCCGAGGCGGTCGCGGCCTTGGCGATCCCGCGCGCATAAAGCGGGCCGAATCCGTCCACCGGCACGCGCAAGTAAATCCGCCGTGTGTCCTGCACGCTCGTCAGGCGGGCGACGAAATGGATATAGGGCGGCGCGGCGTCGGGCAGGTCAAAGAAGTCCGCGTCGAGCGGCCGTCCGAAGGTGTCGCCCGGCCGCTGCCGGAACATGCCGCGCATCGTGTTCTGCGGCGGCGTGACCCGGTCGAACAGGAACTCGCCCGAGGGGATTACCGCGCCCCCGGTCTCGAGGGCAATCGCGCCGGAGCCGTCGCGGATCGAGGCGCGGAAGAAGTTCTTGCCCTGGATCCGGTTGGGCGTGCCATTGGCCGCCACGTCCTGCCGCAGCACGAGTTCGGTCGTGCCGGTGATGCGCCAGCCGGCAGGCGGGGGCGGAATCGTCCGCGGCGGCGCGGGATCGGCCTCCAGTGCCCGTGCCAGGATGACCTGCCCCTTGGTGAACTGGCAGGACCACGAAGAGGGTTTGGGCTTTGCGACTGCAGGGACTGACGCAAGCGCTGCCGAGGCCGCCAGCATGATCAGTGCGCGCATTTAAGACCTCCTGACTTGTTGGCCGATTGTGCCGCACGATCCGAGCGGAGGGAACCAGCATTGGGACCATTGCGGTTGGGGCGTTCTCATTGCTCCCGCATCGCGCTCGATGAATATGGCTGGAGCAGCCGCGCCGCATCCTTCCACTCGCCATGCAGCCAGCAATCCCAGGCAGCGCGATCATCGGGCAGGATCGCCGGCATCGCGTCGCGCCCGGCGTGGCGGAGGAGGGCGTTGGGCTCGGTGGTGAGCAGCGCGAAGCTCGGTACCTCGCTGTCCTTCCACACGCCGGCCACGGCGAACAGTGGCTGGTCGGCACAGGCGAAACAGTGGCGGCGGCGCTTGCCTTCGGCGTCGCTGCCCGCGCCCCATTCGAGGAACGCGGCCATCGGGACGAGGCAGCGGAACTCGGCATTGCGGAGATTGCCGATCCAGAACGGGCTGTCGGGGTTGCGCACGGTCAGCACGCCGCCGCGCGGGGTTTCGCCGGCCGAAGGGGGAGGGGGCACGCCCCATTGCCGCGGGACCAGCCGCAAGGGCCCGCGCCCCGGCCTCGGCCCTGCCACGAACTCGCGCCCGGCGGTGAGCACCGGAGCGAACGCGCCGGCGGAAACCGGTCCGCCGGGCCACGGGTCATTCCCCGCGACCAGTCCGAACCGGGCGGCGACGCCCGCGGCGGCAACATCGAGGCGGTAGATCACGGGCACCCTTACGCCATTTGCCGAGCGCGCCCCGCTTGTCCACACTGCCTCGTCAACAGAATCGTTCGAGAGGTCCCAGCCATGCCGATCCACCCCGCTATCCTCCCCGGCAACGTCGCGGTCATCACCGGCGGCGCGAACGGGATCGGTCTCGCCGTCGCGCGCAAGCTCGCGGCGCTCGGCATGAAGGTCGCCATCGCTGATTTCGACGGCGGCCAGCTCGAGGCTGTTGCGGGCGAGTTCGGAACCGACGCGATCCTCGTGCAGACCGACGTCGCCAGCCGCGAATCCGTCGCCGCGCTGGCGGAACGGGTGGCAAGCGAACTGGGCCCGGTCTCACTGCTGATGAACAACGCCGCGATCGGCGCGGGCGGCGATATCCTTGCCGACCCGGCCGGGTGGGACCGCTTGCTGGCGGTCAACCTGCACGGCGTGATCCATGGCCTCCAGGCGTTCCTGCCGGGCATGATCGACGGCGGACAGGCGGGTCTCGTCATCAACACCGGGTCGAAGCAGGGCATTACCCAGCCGCCGGGCAACACCGCCTACAACGTCGCCAAGTCGGGGGTAAAGTCGGTCACCGAAGGGCTCGCCCACACCCTGCGCGAGAAGACTGGGGAGAGGATCACCGCGCACCTTCTGATCCCCGGCTTTACCTACACCGGCATGATGACGCGTCACTTCATGGAGAAGCCGGCCGCCGCGTGGACGACCGAGCAGGTGGCCCAGACGATGCTCGACGGAATTGCCCGCGGCGACTTCTACCTGTGGTGTCTCGACAACGAGACCGACCTTGAGACCGACCGCAAGCGCGTGCTGTGGAACGCGCAGGACATTACCGAGAACCGCCCCGCGCTGTCGCGCTGGCATCCCGAGTGGAAGGCGAAATTCGCCGAATGGGTCGCGGCCGACATCGGCTGAAAACCCCGCAGGCTGGACCTTTGCGGAAGCCGGGCATAAGCTCCCCCCGCCGGGCGAACGGGCCCGGTACGCTTGGGGGAGCGGGGACATGCTGTCGGAGACGCGACGGGCACTGCTGGTCTTCAACGGAATCGGCCTGATCGCATCCGCGATCCTGGCGGGCTGGTTCTATTTCTTCTTCACGCTCGGCGCGATCGACCTGTGGCCGTTCGTGACCGACGTGCCTGTGACTATCGCCGGCGATCGGCGGGCCTGGAACATGGCACACCTCGAAGGGATCACCAACGGGACCATGCTGATCGCGATCGGCGCGGCGGGCGGCTACGTCCGGCTCGGCGAGCGGGCGCAGAAGGTACTGGTCTGGGCGGCGCTGGCATTCGGCTGGCTGTTCACCCTGCCGGCGATTGCCAACGCGATGTTCGGAACCCGCGGTCTGGAGTTTGGCGGCGGGCCGTTCCCTGGCGACGTCACGATCAACAACGTGATCTTCCTGTTCGGCTGGCCGGCGATGATCGGCGTCCATGTTGCCTTCGCGCTGCTCCTGTGGGGCGCATGGCAGCATCGCCGCCACGCGAGGGGCGCGGCATGAGCGGGTCCGAAATCCTCGTCCGCCGCATCCCCTTCGCCTTCGACGAGGGAATCGATCCGGCCTGGCATCCCGGGCGGCGCGAATGGAGTCACATGGTCAACGGCGCATCGCTGGCGATGCCCTATCTCGAACCGTTCCTGATCAAAACCGTAACCGAGGCGCTGAGGCAGGTCGACGACCCGGCGCTGAAGGCCGACGTCCAGGCGTTCATCGGCCAAGAGGGCGTCCACTTCCAGAGCCACCGCCGCTACAACGAAATCCTCAAGCGGCACTATCCGGAGCTCGCCGGGGTCGAGGCGGAGATGGAGGCCGACTACCGCCGCTTCCAGAAGCGCAGCCTTAAGTGGCGGCTCGCCTACACCGCCGGGTTCGAGACGATGACGATGGGGATCACCGAATGGCTGATCCGCCAGCGCGGACTGCTGTTCACCGGGTCCGACAGCGCGATCGCCTCGCTGGTGCTGTGGCACATGGTCGAGGAGACCGAGCACAAGAACGTCGCCTACGACCTCTACGGCCACCTCCATGGCGACTGGGCAGGCAAGGCCTGGGGCCTGCTGTGCGGGACGGTCCACGTCGCACTGGCCAGCCGCAAGGGCTATGTCCGGATGCTGAAGCGCGACGGGCTGTGGTTTAACTGGCGAAGCCGTTTGCGGCTGTGGGCTATGGTCGGGCGGTTCTTCCTCCACACCTCGCCGGCGATGCTGCGCTCGCTGCTGCCAGGCTACCATCCCTCGCGGGTCCGCGATCCCGCATGGGTGGCGCAGTGGGCCTCGGCCTATGCCGGGCTGCCGGCGGGGAGCATCCCGCTGCTCGACACCGCCGACCCGCAGATTCCCGCCCGCTTCGCGACCTGATCGGCGCCGGGCGCTATCGGCCCAAAACCCCGCAAATGCGGGGCGTTTGCAATAGTTCGAAAGTGCTGGACAAGTCCTTTCCGCCCGGCATGGTCTCCTCCGGGAACGGATGACGGTGAGGGGACAATGCAGGAAACTTTCGATGCCACCGCGTGGTCGGCCGCGCTGCTGGGGCTGGTCGCGCTGTTCGCCGCCGTCGGCGCGCTGCGCACGCCGGGGGCCTGGCAGAAGATGATCGGGGAGATGGAGAACTCGCCGTCGCTCCAACTCGTCTCGGGCTTCATGGAGATGACCGCCGGGGCGCTGATCTACCTCGCCAATCCGTGGGTCCCGGCCGACCTGCTGGCCTGCGCCATGAAGGCGATCGGCGGCTTCCTGATGGTCGAGGCGCTGGTCGTGCTCGGGTTTTCCGACCTCTATTTCCAGCTATGGCTCAAGAACCTTGCGGTGATGAACCGGGGCTGGGCCTGGGCGACGCTTGTCTATGGACTGGTGCTGGCGGTGCTGGGGATGATGCGGTTTCATTGAGCTTGGTCTCCCTCCCGACCGTCCGGGTTATTTGCGGTGCGAGTGCTTTACGCCCCGCCGCAAACGCCGTAAGGTCCCTGCATCCCCGGGGAGCGCGCCACCCGTGACTGCTTGCGAAAGCAGGCCACGGAAAAAGCGCTGAGAGGGAGGGCTGGCACCCTCCGACCCGTCGAACCTGAACCCGTTAGCACGGGCGGAGGGAAGGGTTGCCGCGCCAGCGCTCCCGGCCACTGCCGCCCACCTGAGGAGCGCACATGGCCGACATCAATTCCAAGCTCGAAATCGGCGTCACCACCGGCCCGATCCGCGGCTCGAAGAAGATCCACGTCGGCCCCCTCGGCGTGGCGATGCGCGAGATCCACCTCGAGCCCACCAGCGGCGAGCCGCCGGTGCGGGTCTATGACACCTCGGGCCCCTACACCGATCCCGCCGCCACCATCGACATCGCTGCGGGTCTTCCCGAAGTGCGCCGCCCGTGGATCGTCGCGCGCGGCGATGTGGAAGAGGTGCTCCAGCGCGAGGTCCGGCCCGAGGACAACGGCCAGCTCGGCCCTGACCGGTCGGGCGGCGTGCCTCCGTTCCCCAACGTTCGCCGCAAGGTCCTGCGGGCCAGGGCCGGGCAGAACGTCAGCCAGATGCACTACGCCCGCAAGGGGATCATCACGCCGGAGATGGAATATGTCGCCACGCGCGAGAACCTCGGGCGCGAAATGCTCAAGGAATACAAGCGCGACGGGCAGGACTGGGGCGCGAGCATCCCAGACTACGTGACCCCCGAATTCGTCCGCGACGAAGTGGCGCGGGGCCGGGCGATCATCCCCAGCAACATCAACCACCCCGAGAGCGAGCCGATGGCGATCGGCCGCAACTTCCTCGTCAAGATCAACGCCAACATCGGCAACTCGGCGGTCGCCTCCAACGTGGCGAGCGAGGTCGACAAGATGGTCTGGTCGATCCGCTGGGGCGCGGACACCGTGATGGACCTCTCGACGGGCCGCAACATCCACGACACCCGCGAGTGGATCCTGCGTAACAGCCCCGTGCCGATCGGCACCGTGCCGATCTACCAGGCGCTCGAAAAGGTCGGCGGGATTGCCGAGGACCTCACCTGGGAGATCTTCCGCGACACGCTGATCGAACAGGCCGAGCAGGGCGTCGATTACTTCACCATCCACGCCGGCGTCCGCCTGCCCTACATCCCGCTCGCTGCCAAGCGGATGACCGGGATCGTCAGCCGCGGCGGCTCGATCATGGCCAAGTGGTGCCTCGCGCATCACAAGGAATCGTTCCTCTACGAACGCTTCGACGAGATCACCGAGATCATGAAGGCCTATGACGTCGCCTATTCGCTGGGCGACGGCCTGCGCCCCGGCTCGATCTACGACGCCAACGACGAGGCCCAGTTCGCCGAGCTCTACACCCTGGGCGAGCTGACCAAGCGGGCCTGGGCCGAAGACGTCCAGGTGATGATCGAAGGCCCCGGCCACGTGCCGATGCACAAGATCCGCGAGAACATGACCAAGCAGCTCGAGGCCTGCGGCGAGGCGCCGTTCTACACCCTCGGGCCGCTCGTCACCGACATCGCGCCGGGCTACGACCACATCACCAGCGGGATCGGCGCGGCGCAGATCGGCTGGTACGGCACGGCGATGCTCTGTTACGTCACGCCCAAGGAGCACCTCGGCCTGCCCGACCGCGACGACGTCAAGGTCGGCGTGGTGACCTACAAGCTCGCCGCCCACGCCGCCGACCTCGCCAAGGGCCACCCCGCCGCGCAGGTCCGCGACGACGCGCTCAGCAAGGCCCGCTTCGAGTTCCGCTGGCGCGACCAGTTCAACCTGTCGCTCGATCCCGATACCGCCGAGCAGTATCACGACCAGACGCTTCCCGCCGAAGGCGCCAAGACCGCGCACTTCTGCTCGATGTGCGGGCCCAAGTTCTGCTCGATGAAGATCAGCCAGGAAGTGCGCGAGTTCGCGAAGTTGCAGAACCAGCCGGCGGAAACCTTCCTCGCCACCGAGGACGCCGAGGCCGGCATGGCCGAGATGAGCAAGGTCTACGACGACACCGGCCGCGAGCTCTACATCGGGCAGGGCGACCGCGAGCACGACTGAGGAGTAGGGCTGCTGGCCCACCCCCGACCGCTGTTCGCTGCGCGAACGCCTTCGGCTCCCCGCCTGCGGGAGGGGAGGAGAAGCGCCGCACTACAGTTCCCCCTCCCGCAAGCGGGAGGGCAGCGAGACTTTGTCGCGAAGCGGCCTAGTCGCAGCGGGGTGGGCACAGCGCAGCGCCTGAGTTCGCAGCAGGGTGGACATCAGCGCAGCGGCCGCGAACCAACCACACCCATTGCACCCAACGCCGCGCGCGCTAGTCTCCCGCGCATGGCTCATGAAAAGCGCATCGTCACCTGCTCCGGCCCCGACGACCCCCACGCGTTCGACTGCATCCCGCTGCGCCAGCGCACCGGGGCGCTCGACCGGGTTTGCCCGCTATGCCACGGCCACGGCCAGTGGAATGCCGAGTTCGACCTCGCCAGCCTGCGCTCGAAGCGGGTTATCTGTCCCAAGTGCGATGGCCGCGGCTGGATCGAGACGGGGGACGACCTGGTGCCGAGCGACGACATCGTGCTCGGGCCCGACGGCGCGCCGCGGTGGATCACCCGGCTCGACCCCAGCGACGACCGCGAATGAGGAACCTGCTGCGGCCGGTGCGGGTTGAAGGCGGCATGAAGATCATCCTCCCGATTGGCATCGCCCTCCCGCTCCTCCTCGCCGCCTGCTCCGCGGAGCAACCGCAGGGCGACCCTGCGACCGCCCCGGCCAGCGAGACCGCCGCCGCCGCTCCCGTGAGCGATGTGCCGGGCGATACGGCCAGCGCCCCGGCAGAAAGTGCGAAGCCCGCCGCCAGCCGCACTCTCACGCTCGAAGGGCTGGACGACCTCGTGATCGGCAAGCCGGTCCCCGCCGGCAGCGACTGGAAGATGCGCGGCGCGCAGGCCTCGGACGAATGCACGACCTACAGCTCACCCCGCTTCCCCGGGGTCTATGCGATCGTCGAGGACAAGGCCGTGCGCCGGATCACCGTGGGCGAGCGCTCCGACGTCAAGCTGGTCGAAGGCATCGGCGTCGGCGCGAGCGAAAAGGCGGTCATGGCCGACTTCGCCGGCTTCCGCTCCGAACCCCACAAGTACGAGGAAGCCCCGGCCAAATACCTCACCGCCCCGAACGCCGGCGGCAAGGACTCCGCGCTACGCTTCGAGATCGGCAGCGGCGGGAAGGTGAGCCTGATCCACGTCGGGACCTCGCCGACGCTGGAGTATGTGGAGGGGTGTGCTTGAGGATTACGCGCAAGCGATAGTCTCAACCTATCCTTCATCTTGAACCATGCATAACACCTTGCATGAGTTCAAGAAATCACCTTCGGGTCATTCCCTTCCGGCCTCGCCTGCAAAGGCGACCACCGGCACTCACAAACGCTCCCTCGACAGTTCGGTGGCTGTCGGCTGCGGCGATCCTAGGGGCAGTGGCCGGGATCGGCTCAGCCGCGGTTACGGTGGAAGGACGTCAAGCGATGGCCGCTACGCTCCGTCCGGTTGCGGTTTCACTTGGACTATTACGCGCTCGTGAGCCGCAGTCGGGCGATGACTGGCCCAGCTGCGACGCAGCGCGGGAGGCTGGGACTGCGCCGATCTATGCCGGTGAGCCGGGCTATCGCGATGGCTTGGATGGCGACGGTGACGGAATCGCCTGCGAACCGATACGGCGTCGTGGCGGTGTGCACGTCCCAAGACGAACCCGGTTCTCCACGCCTTGAGCTGGTTGCTGAGCCCGTCGGAGGATTTGATGCGATCGGGCGTGCCACTACGGTCGTGATCTCCGATGGTACAGCGCCAAGGCCCAAGTGAAGGACTGTGCTTCGACAAGCTCAGCAAGGGCGGGGTTTGGACCGTCCGAAATCCTGCCAATCCCTCCAAATCCGTCCATCCTGAGCTTGTCGAAGGATCGTCCTTCCTTTTTGCTGGGCGCATGAGCTTCTGGGCCTACATGCTGCACTGCCGGGGCGGCGCCCTCTACGTGGGCCAGACCGACGACCTCCCTCGCCGGATCGCACAGCATCAAAGCGGCGCATTGCCCGGCTTCACATCCGCATTGCTGCCCGTCGAACTGGTTTGGAGCGAGGAGTTCCATACTCGGGAGGAGGCAAAGGCGGCGGAGCGCAAGCTCAAGGGCTGGTCGCGGGCGAAGAAGCTCGCGCTGATCCGGGGCGACTGGGACCGGATTTCGGTCCTTGCCCGAAGCGCGTCGAGCCTAAAGGACCGTCCGTCCTGAGCCTGTCGAAGGACAGCCCTGTTTCTTCTTTCGCTGCGCTGCGACCAAGTAGGACGGTGCTTCGACAAGCTCAGCACGGACGGTGTATGGGGACGAGTTTCCTACACGAACCATATCGGTTATGCGCATTCGCATGACCGAGCCAAACCCCACCCCCATCGCCCCGCCCGAACCCCGCTGGAACAAGCCCAAGATGGCGGAATTCCTGCGTGTTCTCGCCTCCTCCCACTCCGTCGCGAGCGCCGCCAAGGCCGTCGGCATGAGTCGCCAGTCGGCCTACAAGCTGCGCAACCGGCTGAAAGGCCAGCCGTTCGACATCGCGTGGGAGACCGCGTTCCAGCATGGCTATGACGCGCTCCACCAGGCCGCGCTCGAGCGGGCGCTGCACGGGGTCGAGGTGCCGGTGTTCTACAAGGGCGAGCAGGTCGGCACGCGGCGGCATTACGACGAGCGGCTCACCTGCTTCCTGCTCGCCGCGCGCAATCACATGGGGGCGCAGCAGCTCGGCCGCTTGCGCGCCGCCGCCGATTTCTTTTCGGAACGGTGGGATGCGCTGCTCGAACAGGTCGAGGACGAGGTGGCGGTCCTGCCCGAGAACCCCGATCACGACGATGAGGCGGCGGAGAAGGCCTCCGTGTTCTTCACCTCGCCCGATCCGCTCCCCCGCTCGCAGCGGGTGGGGGAGGTGTGACGGGCGCGCTTCCCGCGGGGGCTGTCACCCGTCACCGTGGGAGCAAAGTGTGGGAATCAAACGGAAATCCAGGGTTACACGGTGTCACCCTGTGTCACCCTCCGATCCTGTCACCCCAGCCGCTGCAACCGCGCCAGCGCCTCGTCCAACGCTTGCAGAAAGCGCGATCGGTCGGTTTTGGCGAAGGGCGGCGGGCCGCCGATGGCGTCGCCGCCGGCGCGCAGGTCGGCCATGATCGCGCGGGTGGCGATCGCGCTGCCGATCGAGGCGGTGGTGAAGGGCTTGCCGGTCGGCGCGAGCACCGCCGCGCCCGCCTTCAGGCAGCGGTCGGCAAGGAGGATGTCGGCGGTGACCACGACCGTGCGGGCGTTCGCTTCGCCTGCGATCCAGTCGTCCGCCGCGTCAAAGGCGTCGCTCACCGTCACGCGCTCGACCAGCGGATGATCGGGGACGCGCAGGCGCATGTTGCTCACCACCGCGACCGCGACCTGGCGGCGGAACGCGACCTTGTAGATCTCTTCCTTGACCGGGCAGGCGTCGGCATCGACGAGGATGCGGATCCCGCTCACCGCTTGCGCACGAACTCGGCGCGCAGGACGAGGCCCTTGATGCCCGGGTACTTGCAGTCGATCTCCTGCGCGTCGCCGGTCAGGCGGATGCTGGGGATGACGGTGCCGCGCTTGAGCGTCTGCCCGGCGCCCTTGACGTCGAGGTCCTTGATGAGCGTCACCGAATCCCCGTCGGCCAGCAGGTTGCCGACCGCGTCGCGGACTTCCACCGCGCCCTCGGCGGCGCGCTTGGCCGCGAGCTCGGACGCGGGCAGCCATTCGCCGCTGTCCTCGTCGTACACGTATTCTTCGTCTTCGCCGGCCATGTCGTCCTCCCGATGGCCGGCCCATGGCAGGTTTGGGCCGGCAAGGGGAGGGCGAAAAGCGCCGGCGGCGGGGTCAGGTGCGCTTCATGTTGTCGAGCCCGGCGACGATGCCCGGCTTGACCGAGGGATTGGAGGCGTTGAGTTTCTTGGGCTTTTCCGCCTTGGGCTTGCGCGCTTCCCTGTTCGATTTCTTCTGGCTCTTGGCCATGATCATTCTCCGCGCGGGCGGGTGCCCGCAGTCCGGTGTAGGCCTGCCTGCCGACCGGCGCGACCTTATTCGGCGAGGGTCGCTTCCAGGGTGATCTCGCAGTTGAGCAGCTTGCTCAGCGGGCAGTTCTCCTTGGCCTCGGCGGCGATGCGCTGGAAGTCCTCGTCGGACAGGCCGGGGACGGTGGCGGTCAGGGCGAGGGCGCTCTTGGTGACGGTGAACCCGCCGTCCTGTGCGGTGAGGGTGACGGTGCACTGGGTGTCGAGCGTGCCGTCGTCGTGCCCGGCGCGCGACAGGGCGAAGCTGGTCGCCATGGTGAAGCAGGCGGCGTGGGCGGCGGCGACGAGCTCTTCGGGGTTGGTCCCGGGCTGGCCCTCGAAGCGGGTGCCGAAGCCGTAGGGAACGGCGTCGAGCACGCCCGAGCGGGTCGAGATGCTGCCCTTGCCGGGCTTGCCCAGTCCTTCGTAGCGGGCCGAGGCGGTGTTGGTGGTCATGGCGGTCTCCTGATGCGTCCGCCGGGGTAATGGTTGCGCCGGGTGTCGGTTCCGACGGCTACGTCCGCCGCTTCATCGCCAGCGCGGTGGTGGCGACATAACCGACCGCGCCCTGGGCGTCGTGAAGGCGGCAATGGCCGACGGCGATGCCCTGGCTCGCTTCGTGCCCGGTCGCCTCGAAGCCGATCCATTCGCCCTGCGGCAGGCGGTGGATGAGCACGGTGACGTCGGAGTTGATGTAGCCGATGCCCGCGGGCGAGGCGTGGGCGAAAGGGCTGGCGAAGTCGGCCGAGGTGGCGAGGCGGGAGAACGGGGTGTAGTCCTCGCCGACGATGAGCAGGTTTTTCTCGCGCAGCCAGACCTCGCGCGGGAAGGGCGAACCGAACGTCCCGCGGATCACCCGCTCGTCCGAGGTCCTGGAGCCGCGATGGCGCGGCTCGAGCTGGTCGGGCGGCGGGGCGTTCCACGGCGGAGGGGAAGGCGCGGCGCGTTCCGGCGGCTCCCCGGCGCGGAGGAACTGGCAGGTGGCGCGGGCGTACTCCACGCCGTCCACCACCAGCACCGCCTCGGCCAGGCGCAGCCGACCGCCCTCGCGCAGCAGTCGGGTCTCGACGGCCAGGGGGCGAAACGGGGCCATGCGGTGGAGGTCGGCGGTGTAGCGCACCGGAACGAACCCTTGCGCGCCGCAGCGCCGTTCGAGCTCCGCGCCGAGTAGCCCGGTCAGTGCCCGGCCGTGGACCGAATCCTCCTGCCAGAACCCACGCGCGGCGCTCTGCGGCACGAACCGTTCGCCGTCGCGGGCAAAGAACGCGGAAGGAGCTTCATCGGCCATCATTCCGGCGGGTATGAAATCGTGCCGCGCTTGGCAATCCCCGCTTGCATCGTCCGGCGGGCCTCGCGCATGGTCCGGGCAACAGAGCCAAGAGGAAACAACACGATGCTGCTGACCCGCCCCGAAGCACACGGCATGGATCCGGCACGGCTGGCCAGGATCGCGCCGTTCCTCGAGGAGCGCTATCTCACCCCCGGCAAGCTCGCCCACGCCGATGTGCTGGTGTCGCGCCACGGCGAGCCGGTCTATCGTGCCACGCTCGGCGCGGCGCGGGCCGATGGAACTGCGCTGCAGCCGGACGCGATCTACCGCATAGCCTCGATGACCAAGCCGATCACCTCGATCGCCTTCATGATGCTGCTGGAAGAGGGAAAAGTCGCGCTCGACGATCCGGTGAGCAAGGTGCTGCCGGAGTTCGCCAACCTTGGCGTCTATGCCGGCGGCGGCGGTTCGGTGCCGTTCCTGCCGATGACCCCCTGCGCGCCGATGCGGATGGTCGACCTGATCAGCCACATGTCAGGTCTGACCTACGGCTTCCAGAACCGCACCAGTGTCGATGCCGCCTATCGCTCGCTCAAGTGCGACAGCTCGCGGACCTTCCCGGGGATGGACGAGTTCGTCGCTCGGCTCGGCGAGGTGCCGCTCGAATTCGCGCCCGGAACCTCGTGGAACTACTCGGTATCGACCGATGTGCTGGGGGTCGTCGTGCAGCGCCTTGCCGGCATGCCGCTGGGCGAGTTCTTCCGTACCCGGATCTTCGAACCGCTCGGGATGGTCGACACTCACTTCACCCTGCCCGAAAGCAAACGCGACCGACTGACCGATGCCTGGCTCTACCAGCCGGGCCAGAAGCCGCGCCTCATCGACAAGGGTGCGGAGTCGAGCCTGACCGAACCGGCGACGTTCGAAAGCGGCGGCGGCGGGCTGCTGTCGACGGTGGCGGACTACGATCGGTTCTGCCGGATGCTCGTCGGCGGCGGGGCACTCGGCGAGGTGCGGCTGGTGAGCCCGAAGACATTGGCGCTGATGAGCGCCAACCACCTTCCGGGCGGCGCGGACCTGACCCAGATGTCGCGCTCGCTGTTCAGCGAGGCGACCAACGCGGGGGCGGGCTTCGGGCTCGGCTTCGGAGTGACGATCGACCCGGTCAGGACGCTCATCCCCGGCAGCGCGGGCGAGTTCTACTGGGGTGGCATCTTCTCGACCGCGTTCTTCATCGACCCGGTGGAGAAGCTGCACATGGTGTTCATGACCCAGCTCAACCCCTCGTCGTCGTATCCGGTTCGCCGGCAGCTGAAGACGCTGATCTATTCGGCGGTGGCTGACAGCTACGCCTGAACCAGCGCGGCAAGGAGTCTGTCGACGTCCTCGCTGTCGTGGTAGATCGCGAAGCCGATGCGCAGGACATCGCCGCGCAGGTCGGTGAGGATGCCCTGTCGCTCGAGACCGGCGTGCAGCGCTGCCGCACGCTCCCCCCGGAAGGCCAGAAAGCGGGCGCGCGGATCGCTCAGCAGGGCCATGCCGGGTAGCGGATCGGCGGCGAGGAAGCGGTCCTGCAGCCCGCGCACGTGGGCCGAGATGAGGCCGGTCGTCAGCCGCTCGCGGCGGAGCATGCGGCGGACGGCGTTGAACCGGTAGAGCCCGCTCGGATCGAAGGTCGCGCCGAGGAAGCGCCGTGCGTCGTCGGGGTATGTCACATCCCCACGGGCCTCGGCCAGTGCGTCGAACATGGCGTACCAGCCGGTCTGGATGGGGCGGGGGCCAAACCCCGGCGGGGCGTGGAGGAAGCCGACGCCTTCGCCGCTCATTGCATACTTGTACCCGCCGGCGAGGTAAAAGGCCTTTCCGGCGATCAATGACAGGTCCGTCGGGACCGCCATGAAGCCGTGGTAGCCGTCGATGACCAGCCACGGTCCGTCCGGCGCGGCCGTCTCGGCAAGGTCGAACAGAGCATCGTTGACCCGTCCCGTGCCGAACTCGACATGGCTGGCGAAGATGAGGTCAAAACCCCCGCCGCGCGCCAGCAGCGGCAACTGCCGCGCGTCCGCCAGGACCAGCTCGATCTCCCGCGCCTCGGCCCAGCGCCGGGCCTGCCGGGCGAACGAGTGAAACTCGCCGTCGCTGGCGAGTACCCGCGGGTTGCGCCCTGACTGCCGCGCCGGAAGGGCCGAGACGACCCGCACCATCAGCTCGTGGGTATTGGGCGCGAACACTACCGTCGATGGATCGGGCAAGGCGAGTTCGCGGGCCACATGCCCCTGCGCCTCCTCCCACACCGCGCCCATCACCCGCTCCCACTTGCGGTCGGCGAGGCGGGCCGCATCGTCCCATGCCTCCATCTGCCCGGCGTGGCTGGCGTCAGGCCACAGGTGATGGCTGTGCGCGGCAAAGTGCAGCAGTCCGGGGCGCGCCTCGAGCGAGCGCGAGAACAGGCGCTTCCAGTTCACAGGCCGGTCCTCAGACTCCACAGTTCAGGGAAGGCACGGCGCTCCAGCGTGCCGCGCAGGTAGCTTGCTCCGGCGGTGCCGCCGGTCCCGCGCTTGAAGCCGATCACGCGCTCGACGGTAAGGACATGGCGGTGCCGCCACGCCGCCATCGCTTCGTCGATGTCGACCAGCTTTTCGGCAAGCTGGTAGAGCTCCCAGTAGCGTTCGGGCTCGCGGTAGACGGCCTGGAATGCCTGTTCGACGGCCTCGTCGGGCTGGTAAGTGCTCGTTAGGTCACGTTCGAGGACGCTTGCCGGGATGGCGAGTCCGGCACGGGCCGCAGCACGCAAGGCTTCGTCCCACAGACTCGGTCCTTCAAGCGCGGCGCGCATCGCGGCCTGGGCTTCGGGCCGGTCCGCCTGGTAGTCGAGGAAACGCGCGTCGCGCAGGCCCAGCATGTATTCGACCGTGCGGAACTGGTCGGACTGAAAGCCCGAACTCGGGCCAAGCACATGGCGGAAGCGGCTGTAGTCGCTGGGAGTCATCGTGCCGAGCACGTCCCACGACAGTGTCATGACGGCCTGGATGCGGCTGCACCGGGCCAGCGCCTTGTAGGCCGGTACCAGCGCATCGGCGGCGACCTGGTCCATCGCGAGCCGGAGCTCGCGGGTCAGTTGCTTGAGCCACAGTTCCTTGGTCTGATGCGTCACGATGAACAGCATCTCGTCGTCGCAATCGGACAGCGGATGCTGCGCCGACAGCAGCGTGTCGAGATCGAGATAGCGGGCGTAGGTCATCGTGGACTGGTTGCTCATGCAACCAGTCTAGCGCTTCGCCACCGCACTGGGAACCCGCAGGCGGATCAGGCGATGGCCGCCCACGCCTCCGCGAGCGCCGCCACCTTGCCTGTGCCGAAAACATACCGGTCCGGCCGGATCAGAACCGCATCCGCGTCGTGGCGATCCAGCCACCGGCCAAGCTGGCTTGCGAAGGGCGCAAGGGCCGCGCTGTCCAGCGCAAGGACGGGAACCCCGTACGTCACCGTCTCTTCGCCGCGGCACAGCACCACGGCCCGGTTACCGATAACTTCGTCGAGCCTGCGGGCGCCGGACAGGACCTGCGGGAAATAGCTTCCCGCGCCCGGCGATCCGGCGAGGATTAGGCCCTCGCTCATCGGCGGATAGCTGATTTCGCCGTCGGGCGACTGGCCGCTTGCGCGGGCAGCGAGCATCTGGCGGTCGCGCTCGGCAGCGGCGGCCGGATCGGCGATACAGACGGTCCGGCCCATCATGATCGCCATCTGGATCGTACCCCGCGCGTTCGGCTCGCGCTCTGGCTGGTAGCTATCGAGGATCGTGTTCGGCGCTTGCGACCGTGCGATCATCCCCAGCTTCCACCCGAGATTCGCGGCATCGCGGATCCCGGCGCACATGCCCTGGCCGGCGAACGGCGGTGTCTGGTGCGCGGCGTCGCCGGCCAGGAGCACGCGGCCCTTGCGCCATTGCCTGGCAACCCGCGCGTTGAACCGGTAGACTGCCTTGCGCTCAAGCGTGACTGCGCCTTCGACATTCCACGGCGCCAGGAGTTCGGCAATTTTGCCGTCATCAAGCAGGTTTTGAGGTGACTCGCCCGGCAGCGCCATGAATTCCCAGCGATGACGGCCCTCGCCCATCAGCACGCAGGTCGTTGGCCGCGCCGGGTCGCAGATCTGGAGGTTGATCGCAGGCAGCCGCGCGGCGTCATGGACGAGGACGTCGATCACCAGCCAGTTTTCGTCGAAGCCCAGGTCGTCGAGATCGACCCCTGCGGCAGCGCGGACCGGGCTGCGTGTCCCGTCCGCGCCGACCAGATATCGCGCTGACAGTTCGCGCGGGCCCTGCGGCGTGTCGAAAATTCCGACGATCCGGTCGGCGTCCTCACGCAACCCGGTGAACGTCCAGCCGCTGCGCAGTTCCGCTCCGGTGGTCGCGGCGAGGCGTCGACGGAGCGCACGCTCGAGCGAGGGTTGGTGGATCATGTTGGCGGCGGGCCAGCCCCCCGGGCCGATCCGGTCCGATCCCTCGAAGCGAAGGAGGATCTCGCCCGCGGGGTTGAGGAAATCATAGTGCGTGGTCTGGCGGCTGGTCGCCATGATCTCGTCGGCGGCGCCGCATTGCTGGAATACGCGCATCACCTCGTGATCGGCGTGCGCGGCGCGGGGCAGGGGGTATACATCGGCTTCCCGCTCGCAGACCAGCGTGCGCGCACCGGCTTGCGCTGCGAGGATCGCCAGCGTCACCCCGGTCGGACCGCCGCCGACGACCAGGACATCGAAATCCGGCGCCATGACGTCAGCCTTCGTCCTGCATCACGGCCTCGATGTGGCCAAGCTTCTCGATATCGCAGCGGACGACATCGCCGGCTTTCAGGAACTGGCGAGGGTCCATCGCCGCGCCGACGCCGCCGGGCGTGCCGGTGAAAACGAGGTCGCCGGGCTCGAGCGTCATCGCGGCGGAGAGATGCTCGATCTGCTGCCAAAGGTTGAACACGAGGTGCCGGGTATTGGAATTCTGGCGGACCTCACCATTGACGGTGCAAGACAAGTCGAGTGCGTGCGGATCGCCCACCTCGTCGGACGTTGTGATCCACGGACCGGTCGGGGCGTGAGTGTCGAACGACTTGCCCAGCGACCACTGCGCGGTGGCATGTTGCCACATCCGTTCGGTGACGTTGTTGCCGACCATGTAACCGAAGACGTGACCCGGCGCGTCGGCGGCACTGACGTGCTTGGCGCGCTTGCCGATGACTGCGACGAGTTCCACCTCGTAATCGACGAAAGTCCCGCCTTTGGCGATCACGATCGGCGCGAAGGGCGCGTTGATCGAGGTCTGGGCCTTGGTGAACCAGACTTGCCGCTCCGGTGCTTTCATTTTTGATTCAGCGATATGATCAGCATAATTAAGGCCGATCGCAAATATCTTGCCGGGCCTTGGCACCGGCGCAAGCAACGTGATGTCCGCCAGCCGCCTGCGCTCGCCGCTCCCGGCCAGGTTTCTCGAGAGCGAGTCCCACTCGGTGATCAGTTCGAGCATCGAACCCGCGTAACCGCTGTCGATGACGTCCTCGCCATCGACGATGCCGATGCGTTCGGATCCTGCGGCCAGAAAGCGTGCGATCTTCATGCTACTTGTTCCTTGGAGCTGCGGCGGAAAAGCCGCCGGATGCGAAGAAGGAGCGCCATGACTATGGAGACAAGGCGCTGTGGGGGTGGGCGCTTGCCCGCGAACATCGGGTGCGGCGCGCCCCACTGGACCGCCAGCAGCGCGCTCACCGGCACGGTCTGCGGCGGATCCGCGGCGGTGAACAGATCGCCGTCGGTCCAGTGCTCGAGTTCGTGACCCCACGGGTCCTTCCAGTAATCGAACACCTGGCTGCCCATGATATGACGACCGACACCCCATGCCTGGGTATGCTTCCGGGCCTTGAGATGCGCGTGGCCGAGCATCAGGTCGTCGAAGTTCGCGACCTCGAAGGCGGCGTGCATGAAGGCAGGCTTCTGCGGGAGCTGCGCAAGGAACAGGGTGTGGTGGTCGGCAGGACGGTCGCCGAGATCGCAGCGCATGAACGCGCCGAGCGGCAGGTCCCGTGCCGCCTCGATTTCGTCGGAGGTCAGAAAGCCGAAGCGCTCCTTGTACCACGCTTCCGAGGTGCGGAAGTCGGACACGTTGAGGACGCAATGGCCGATGCGGTGGACGTGGCTTGGCCCGCCCTCGAGCCGGACGGGGGCGCGGAAGCGGGGTTGGCTGGCGGCGCAGTTGCGCGGCGCCTCGCAGGGCAGGGGAGCAGGCGATGCACCAGCCTGGCCTGCGACCACCTCGACACGAAATCCGTCAGGATCGACCAGGCGGACGACCTTGCCGCCGCCGGGGGAGGTGCTGTCTTCCATCGCGGCGTTCTCGAACCGGGCGAGGGACTCGAGTTCTTCGAGCGATTCGACGCGGAATGCGAGTCCGCGGAAAGCGGGCGCGCCCCGTTCGGTGGCATGGAGAAACGGGCGGCCGTCCGTACCACGGGCATAGAGGACCCCGTCACGGTCGAAGCATGTGAAGCCGAAGTCTTCGAGGAATTTGCGCATGGCCCCGAGATCGGGGGCCGAAAAGCGGACATGGGCGATGTCCACTACCCTGGTCACCGGCATCGCCTTCTCCCGAATCATTATGACTATTTGGTCAAGTATTGCTTACTGACTGTTTAGTCAACTATAGGATCGCGATGAACGAATCGCTCCCGAACCGCCAAACCCGCAGTCAGCGGACGCGCGAGGCCCTGTTCTTGGCCGGGTTGCGGCTGTTCGCGGCACATCCGGTCGATGCCGTCGCGATCGACGAGATCGTTGCCGAGGCGGGGGTGTCAAAAGGCAGCTTCTTCAATCACTTCGCGGATAAGCAAGCGTTTGCCGGCGAGGTGGCGACACACGTGCGGCTGGCTATCGAGGCGCGAATAGCGGCAGCCAACAGCGGCGTCACCGACCCGCTCCTGCGGCTTGCGGGCGGCATGATGGTCGCGACGGCCTTTGCCATGGCCGAGCCGGATCAGGCGCGGGTCATGCTCCGGGCGATGGCCTCCACGACCGCACGGGACCACCCGCTCAATGCGGGGCTGCGCGCCGATCTGGCCGCCTGTCGCGAAGCCGGGCTGCTGCGACCCGAGGCGGAGGGAGCCGGCTTGCTGTTCTGGCTGGGATCCTGCCAGATGATCATGCTCAATGTCGTCGAACGCGGGCTCCCGGCGCAAGGGGTGGCCGAACGGATGGCCGACCTCATGGTGCTGAGCCTCGCAGGACTGGGCATTCCCGAGGTCCGTTCACGGGAAATCGCCGCCGATTGTGCCGCGCGGATTTTGGGGCCCTAGCTGTCACCACGCCGTCACATTGCTGCCGCAACCCGCGCAACAGGGTTCACGTGCGGGGCAGCATGCGGCGGATCGATGTTCTACTTACCAGCGAAATTGCGGGCGGCCAGGCGCCGTTCGGCCATGACTCGTTGTCGGTTCGTTTCCACATCTGGAGCGGGAGCGGCGCTCCTCCGGCGACGCTGCCCGGTAGCCGGCTGCTCGTCTTCATCGACTGGTCACTGCCTGGGATCGCAGGCGTCGAACTTTGTCGCCGCATCCGCTGCAACCCCGACACAGCGGCGGCGGAGATCGTGATCGTGCTGGAAAGCGACCACCCCGACGACCGCCGCCGCGCGGTCCGGGCCGGGGCGAGCGACTGCGTGCTGGGCCCGCTCTCGCGCACCGCGATCCTGGACCGGATCATGGCAATGCCGGCCAGCGCCAATGAAAGCGGAGAGCCGCAGCGCCTTTCGCTGGGAGAGCTGGTGGTGGACAGCGCGGCCTTCCAGGCACGCTGGCAGGGTAAGGCGATCCCGCTCATGCCGAACGAACTGCGCCTCCTGCGCTTCCTCGTCGCGCATCCGGGCCGGGTCTTCACCCGCGCCCAGCTGATCGAGGCGCTCGGCAAGCAGGACCCGCCGATCGACGAGCGCACGGTCGACGTCTGGATCGGCCGCCTTCGCCGCGCGCTGAGGCGGGCTGGCGCCAACGACCCGCTCCGCACGGTCCGGGGCATGGGCTACGTGCTGGACCTGCCGGAGCTAGGCTAACTGCGGAGGACCACGGCCTTGCGCCCGAGGTGGATGGCGAGGGTCTTGAGGTCGCGCTCGACCGGATCGGTGACCAGCGGGGCGCAGTCGGCGTTCACCGAGAGAACCAGGTCGCCATCGCCGAGGGAAAGGCTGCTGCCAGCCAGTACCTGCGGAGAGCTCCCGCTGAACCGCCGTGCCAGCCGTATCGCGAGGCCCCAGCCGCGTGCTTCCTCGAGCCGCAGCGCGGGGGCGAGCCGGGTCAGCACCGCTGCTTCCTCGCCTCTTCCGGCATTGGCGAGAAGGGCAGCGGCGAGAACCGCGCGGTCCTCTGCATCGATCCCGATCCAGCGCTTGCGCAGCGCCCAGTCCAGCACCGTGCCGGGGCGCAGGTTCGGCTCGATCCGCGCGGACGCCAGCGCGAGCAGGGTCGCGGCAAGGCGCAGCGGTTCGGCACCCGGTGCATCGGGCGCATTGGCGGCGAGCGTCCAGCCGGCGATCATGGTCGCGGTCGCCGGGGTCACGCCGCTGCCCTCGGCAAAGGCAGAGACGCCCGCCAGCAGCGGATCGAGGCGGGCCAGCGCGGGCGACGCACCCGCGAACAGCACGCCCTCGCGGAGGCCCCATGAGGAGAACACCAGCCGCGCCGGCGCCAGCTCGCCGATCAGCGCCGCCAGCAGCGCCGCCGCGTCGGGCAGGCTGGCGACGCGCGACGCGGAGATGCCGGGGAGACTCAGCGACAGGTCCGGCGCCTTGCGCAACGCCGCACGGGCGCAGCCGATCGCGGCGTCTGCATCCAGGGCGTAGCCGTGGGGGTCGTCGATCGGCCAGTCCTGCCGGACCATCGCATAGCGCGCAAATGCTCGCAGCGAGCCGCCGACGAGGTAGAGATCCTGTCCCGGCGCGGCGTGCCAGTCCGCCTTGTCGAGCAGGGCTTTCAGCCGCTCGCGCACGGCCTTCGGGCCTTTCTCGCGCAGTGCGGGCAAGCGCAGCGTGCCAAGCGGAAGGCTCGTGCCGTGGGTGCAGGCACCATCGGCGATGTCGGTCAGCTCGAGACTGCCGCCACCGAGGTCGGCGACGATCCCGCGCGCGCCGGGAAACGCCCAGGTCACCCCGGCTGCGCTGGTCAGCGCCTCTTCCTCGCCGGAAAGGAGCCGAACCGGAAAGCCGAGCTCGCGCACCCTGTCTAGGAATTGCGGGCCATTGGCCGCATCGCGCGCTGCCGCGGTAGCCACGGCCTCGACCGTGTGAACCCCGGCAAGGTCGAGCAGCACCCGGAACCGGGCCAGCGCGGCCAGCGCTGCAGCCTGCGCCTTGTCCGAAAGCTGGCCGTTTTCCGCGACTCCCTTGCCAAGGCGCGCGGTGACCTTTTCGTTGTGGAGGATCGCGGGTGCGCGGGGCGGCCCACCATAGACGACAAGGCGGACGGTGTTGGAGCCGATGTCGATCACCGCGCGGGGCGCGGCGGGATGGTCCCGTTCGGATCGGGTCATGTCAGGCGCGATTCGCCGCACCGCGCCGGAGCGCGAGCTTGGGCACCTTGCGGCCGCTGGAGAGGGCCGCACCGCGGCCGGACAGGGAAGGGTTGGTCATGAAGTACCGATGCAGATTGAACGGTTCGGTTCCCCGATCCGTGCGTCGGTATAGTCCCTCGCTGTCGAGAACCCAACTCTGTTCGCTGTCGAGCAGGTTGGCGAGCAGAACCTGGTCGAGCACCTGATCGTGCACGGTGGCATTGCGGATCGGCACCAGCACCTCGACCCGCCGGTCGAGATTGCGGCTCATCCCGTCGGCCGAGGAGATATAGACCCGCGCCCGCCGGTTGGGCAGGTGCGCGCCGTTGCCGAACGCCCAGATCCGGCTGTGCTCGAGGAACCGACCGATGATCGACTTGACCTCGATCCGCTCGCTGAGGCCGGGCACGCCGGGCCGAAGCTGGCACACACCGCGCACGACAAGGCGGATTTCAACCCCGGCGCGGCTGGCCTCGTAGAGCTTGTCGATCAGCCGCGAATCCGTCAGCGCATTGAGCTTGGCCCAGATCGCCGCGGGCTTTCCGGCGCGGGCGAAGGCGATCTCGCGGTCGATGTTCTGGTAGAGCCGTTCGCGCAAGCTGATCGGTGCGATGGCCAGCAGGCGGGTTGCCTTCGGCTCGACATAGCCGGTGATGAAGTTGAACAGCTGCCCCGCCTCGCGCCCGATCCGCGGTTCTGCGGTGAAATAGCTGAGGTCGGTATAGATGCGCGCGGTGACCGGATGGTAGTTGCCCGTGCCGAAGTGGCAGTAGGTGCGGTAGCTTCCCGCCTCGCGCCGCACGACCATCGAGACCTTGGCGTGGGTCTTCCAGTCGACGAAGCCATAGATCACCTGGACCCCGGCGCGCTCAAGCTGGCTCGCCCACATCAGGTTCTGCTCTTCGTCGAACCGGGCTTTCAGTTCGACCACGGCGGTAACCGATTTGCCGGCCTCGGCTGCGGCAATCAGGGCGTTGATGACGGCCGATTGCTTGCCGGCGCGGTAGAGCGTCTGCTTGATCGCCACGACATCGGGGTCCTGCGCGGCCTGGCGCAGGAAATCGACGACCACCTCGAAGCTTTCGTAGGGGTGGTGGATGACGATGTCCTTCTCGCGGATGGCGGCAAAGCAGTCGCCATCGTGCTCGAGAATGCGCTCGGGGTAGCGGGGATTGTAGGGCTCGAACTTGAGGTCGGGGCGCTCCTCGTCGACCACCGCGGCAAGGCCGGAAATGCCGAGCAGGCCGCGCGTCTTGAGGACCATCGCATGGTCGAGCCGCAGCTGCTCGCGCAGCAGCTGCTCCGCGGCGGGATCGAAGTCTTCCTGCAATTGCAGGAGGATAACCTTGCCGCGCCGCCGCCGCTGGATCGCAGTGCGGAAGTAGCGCACGAGATCCTCGGCGTCCTCCTCGATCTCGATATCGCTGTCGCGCAGCACGCGGAACACGCCGCTGCCCTGGACGCGGAAGCCCGGAAAGAGCGCCCCGGCGTTGCGGCGGACCAGCTCCTCGATCGAAATCCACGCCGCCTCGCCGCCCGGCACCCGGACGAAGCGGGGGAGGGCCGGCGGCACGAGGATCATCTCGGTCATCGCTGCGCCGTCGGCAAGGCGGGTCAGCGAAAACAGGATACCGGTGCCCTGGTTGGCGATGAACGGGAAGGGGTGCGCGGGGTCGATGGCCTGCGGGGTCAGCACGGGCACGACGTGCTCGGCGAAATAGCGCTTCAGCCAGTCGTTCGCACAGCGATCGAGCGGCGCGGAATCGAGGATGCGGATTCCTTCGCCAGCGAGGCCCGCGGCCAGTTCGCCGAGCACCGCATGCTGGTCTTCGACAATGCGCGCGAGGTTATCCTGTACCAGCGCGAGCTGTTGCGAGGGTGTCAGCCCGTCGATCGAAACCTCGTCGATCCCGCGGCGGACCTGCCCGGCGAGTCCTGCGACGCGGACCATCATGAACTCGTCGAGGTTGGAGCCCGAGATGGACAGGAACCGCAGCCGTTCGAGCAGCGGATAATGGGGATTACGGGCTTCCGCGATCACCCGGCGGTTGAACGCGAGCCAGCTCAATTCGCGGTTGAAGAAACGCGAGGGCGAGAGGGGCGCGTCGGAAGGCAGCGCCTCGTCCGCTTCGATCGGCAGGCCTGTGTGGCCTTCCATTGCCGTCTCGCCCCTTTCCTCGTCCATCCGGCCTGCGCTGGCGGGCCGATGTTGCAGTTCCATGACGGTAACCGCTTGGAGCGCAGTTGTCATCGTAGGGATGATCCGGCCTCTAGCTTTAACAATGTGTTCCGGCGAGGCCGAAAGCGGCCCGAAGCGCCAACGCAGGGACCTCGGGCCGCAAGCGGACCGCTCGAAGGAATGAGGCCCCCGCTTTCGCGGGAGCACCCGGGTATTTCAGCCAATCACCAGGCGAACTTGCCCGCCGCACTGACGTCGGTCACCGCCTTGCGACCGCTCGGCGCTTCGCGTTCGCGGAGGCCCTCTGGAAGCTTTTCGGCGCTGGCCTGCTTGCCGATCGCCACGGCGGCCTCGATCCGGTAGCCTTCGGGCACGCCCAGCACGTCTCGCGCCTTGGCCCAGTCGACTCCGGTCATGCCGTGCGCGGCATAGCCCAGTGCGTGGGACTGGAGCGCCAGCTGCGCCCATGCCGCACCGGTGTCGAAGCTGTGGCTGTGGTTGTCGTTGTCACCCATCTTCTCTTCGCTGACGAGGAACACGAGGACCGAGGCGTCCTTGGCCCACGACTGGTTGAACGGGACGAGCGCCGACAGGAATCCGTCCCAGTTGGCATCGCCGCGGTGGGCATAGAGGAAGCGCCACGGCTGGTGGTTGTAGGCCGAGGGGGCCCAGGTCGCCGCTTCGAGGATGGTGTCGAGATCGGCCTGCGGCATCGCGCTCTCGTCATAGGCGCGGGGCGACCAGCGCTCGATCATGAGGGGAACGATGCGCGGATCGGCTTGGCGGGTGGTCATGTCGAAAACTCCGGTTCGGAAAGGATGAGACAGTCCTGGAGAGGATGGGAACCGGACGGCGCAAAGTCCATCCGGTTCCCGGCGGGGTTACTTGCGGTCGAGGCTCAGCCGGCCGCCGCCGAAGGCGATGACCTGGAGCAGGCCGCCGGTGATCGAGATGTTCTTCATGAACATGATCATCTGGACCTGGTCAGCAAAGTTGTTGTGGAATGCGAAAGCCGTGACGAGCGTGAACACCGCCAGCGCCGCCGCGACGAGGCGGACGCGCAGGCCCGCGATGAGGGCGAGGCCGCCGAGCAGTTCTACCGCGATCGCCACCCATACGGCGACTTGCGGCAGTGGCAGTCCGGCGCTGGCGATATAGCCGGCAGTGCCGGACGGGTCGGCCAGCTTGCTCACGCCCGAGAGGACGAAGATTGCGGCGAGCAGCACGCGTCCGCCAGTGGCGAGCAGCGCGTTGGGTGCGGGTGAAGCAGTCGTGGAATCGGTCATGGTCGTTACTCCCCTGTTTTTCGATGGTGGTCCCGTCCCGGCACCGCGCCGGGACGGGCATTCATGGTCAGGCCGCGTCGACGAGGATGACTTCGCTGTCCTCGATGGCGGTCACAGTGATCGCCGAAACCCCGGTGATCGCCGCACCGTCGCGGGCGTTCACTTCGACCTCCTCAACGCGGACCTTGCCGGCCGCGGGCACCAGGTAGGCGTGGCGGTCCGGCGCCGTCTCGTAGGTCACGGTCTCGCCGGCCCGGATCGTCGCGCCGAGCACGCGGGCATCGGCGTTGATCCGCAGCGCATCGCCGTCGTTGTCGTTGCCCGAGGCGAGCGGGACGAAACGGCCCGAACGGTCTCCCTTGGGAAACGGCCGCGCGCCCCAGCTCGGCGCATGGCCGCGGCGGTTGGGCATGATCCAGATCTGGAAGATCCGGGTTTCCTCGTTCTCGAGATTATACTCGGAGTGGCGGATGCCGGTGCCGGCGCTCATTACCTGGACATCGCCGGCCTCGGTGCGGCCCGCGTTGCCGAGGTTGTCACGGTGGCTGATCGCGCCGCTGCGGACGTAGGTGACGATTTCCATGTCGTTGTGCGGATGCGGCGGGAAGCCGGTCTGCGGCTGGATCACGTCGTCGTTCCACACACGCAGCGCACCCCAGTGCATCCGGGCAGGATCGTGGTAGCCGGCAAACGAGAAATGGTGCTTCGCATCGAGCCAGCCATGGTTCTCGCCGCCGAGGCTTGAGAAGGGACGAAGTTCGATCATCGGTTGTCTCCTCACGGACGGCGAAGGCCGCTCCGTTCTGTTGAGGCCGATCTAGGCGTTGCGATCCTTTTGCATAATTGCAATAAATTGCGATCAAATGTTCAAAGGAGTAGAACATTGCAGGTCGGCCAGCCTACTCTCGATCAGTTGCGGATCTTCCTCGCCGTGGCGGACGAAGGCAGCTTCAACGCTGCGGCCAAGCGGCTTGGACGGGCGATTTCGGCGGTCAGCTACGGTGTCGCGCAGCTCGAGGCGCAACTGGGTACGAGCCTGTTCGAGCGCGAGGGCTCTCGCCGTCCGGTGCTGACCGAGGCCGGCAAGGCGCTCCTTGCCGACGCGCGCGGGGTTTCCGACGGAGTCGATGCGCTGACCTACAAGGTTCGCGCGATGCACACGGGGCTGGAAAGCGAGCTGACTCTCGCGCTCGACGTCATGGTGCCGATGACCAACGTCGCGGCGATCCTGCGCGACTTCCAGCAGTTCTTTCCGACCGTGGACCTGCGTCTCCACGTCGAGGCACTCGGCGCGATCGCCGCGCTGCTGCTGGAAGGGCGGGCCGACCTCGGTGTGTGCGGACCGGTGGTGCATGACGATCCATCTCTGGAGCGGATGGGGATCGGTGCGGTCCAGCTCGTCCCCGTGGCCGCGCCGGGGCACCCGCTGGCGCGGATGGCGGAGATCGCCCCGGGGGAGACCCGCCGCCATCTCCAGCTGGTCCTGACCGACCGCTCGCCGCTCACCGAAGGGCGTGATTTCTCGGTCACCGCCTCGCGGACATGGCGGCTGGCGGATCTCGGCGCCAAGCATGCGCTGCTGCTCGAGGGGATCGGCTGGGGCAACATGCCGCTGCATGACGTGGCAGACGATCTTGCGGCCGGGCGGCTGGTGACGCTGCCCGTGCCGGAAGAGCCGAACCTTGCTTACCGCCTCAACGCCCAGTGGCGGCGCGATTGCCCGCCCGGTCCCGCAAGACAGTGGATGCTGGCGGCGCTGGCCGAGCGGCTCGCGCCCGACTAGGCCGCGCAGCGCTTCACCGGATTCGCGGCGTCGTCCATGCGCTTGTCGCGGCCATAGATGTCCGGCAGCAGCGCGAACTGACCGTCGCCGCGGACGGTGGCGGTGAAATAGGCGAGGTACACCGGGACCGGATGCGCGAGGTCGACGGTCACGGTAGTCCCTGCGCCGACCAGCGCATCGACTTGCTGGCGGGATTGCACTCCGTCCAGCAACGTCGCGGCAAAGCCCAGCGCATCGCCGACCCGAACGCAGCCGTGGCTGAAGGCGCGAACGTCCTTGTCGAACAGCGCCTTGTTGGGCGTGTCGTGGAGATAGACGGAGTAGGGGTTCGGCATCACCAGCTTCATCCGCCCGAGTGCGTTGTCCGGACCCGGACGCTGGCGATAGCGGCCGCCGCCCCACACATAGCCGCGCTCGCGCGCCAGCGTCGGGTTCTTGCGGACCAGCGCACCGACGCTTTCGCGGACGATGTTCGCCGGGATGTCCCACCACGGATTGAGCGTCACGCCGGTGACGGTCGCCATGAAGACGGGCGTCGGCGACGCGGGCTTGCCGACGATCACCTTCCAGGTCCCGACCGGTGCGCCATCGCGCCAGTACTGCGCTTCGAACGCCGCGGCGTTGACGAGGATGAAGTCGCGGCCAAGGTCATGCGGCAGCCAGCGCCAGCGTTCGAGGTTGCGGGCGATCTGGGTGCGCTTGCCCGGATCCGCTTCCGCTGCGTAGGCGGAACGCAGCGCCGCATAGTCGGGATGCCGCGGGCGGAGGCTTGCAAAGAATGAGCCGAGCGCTCCGTCCTTGAGCGCAGCCACGAGGCCGGGCGCGGGATCGATCTTCTCGTCGCTGTCCGGAATAGCCCAGCCGGCGCGTTCGGCGGCCGTGGAGCACCCGGTCAGGATCAGGTGCGCGACCCTCAGCGCCAACCCGTTGGCAGCCTTATCGACGCCGTGGGGGTCGCCAGCGGCGATCGCCTGGTCGAGGATCGCCGTGTCGGGAGCCGGCAAGGCCTCGCCCGGCAATGCCTGTACTTCAGCCCGCAAGGCCGCGACCGAAAGCGCATTCCACGCCGGTCCGCCGTCCGCCTGCTGCGCCCTTGCTGGGGCAACACAAAGCGCGAGCAGGGCCAGGGTTCCCGCAATCCATCGCATCGAGGATGTCATTCGCCGCCAACCTGTTGCATTTGCGCCACGGTTTCCTAGCTAGTTGAATACAGGACAATCGGGGTCGCACCTAGCATGGATTTGAACAGGCGGCGCTTTCTGGGCGCCTTTGCCGTCGGGGCAGCCGGCCTTGCGCTGACCCGCCCGGCCTTCGCACCACCCGCATTCGCCGCGGTCCGCTCAGGCGAGACGCCCACGCTGCTGCCCGAGGCGATGGCCGCGCTTCAGACTCACGCAGCCCGCGTGGCAGAGCGCGACGTGATCGGCATCGTAGACTTCTCCTCGCCCTCGAAGGCGATCCGTTTCGACATCGTCGACGTCGTCGGCGGGCGCATTCTCAGCCGCCATCTCGTCGCCCACGGCAGCGGATCCGATCCCGCCAATTCGGGCTGGGCGCAGCGCTTCTCAAACGTGCCGGGTTCCAATGCCTCCTCGGCAGGAAGCTTCCTCACCGACCGGGCCTATGTCGGCAAGCACGGCCGCTCGCGCCGGCTCATCGGGCTCGACGCCGACAACAACCGCGCGCTCGAGCGGAACATCGTCATCCACGGCGCAAGCTATGTGAACGCCGACATGGCCGAGAACGCAGGACGCATCGGTCGCAGCCAGGGTTGCTTCGCTGTCTCCACGGGCGAGATAGGCGAGGTCCTGGAACGGCTCGGCCCGGGTCGCCTGCTGTACGCTGCGCGCTAGGGGACCGCGCTCGACTAAGGCAGGGCATAAGCCGAAGATCAGATGAGCGGCGCCGGCGTAAAGGTCGCGGCTTGCCCGACACGCGTGCCGCTCTGGTCGAGCACGTTCCAAACGATGCCCGAGGTCATCCGGAAGTGCTTGCCCTTCGCCGAAATCCGCACGCCGCGGTAATCGTCGACGAAGCCTTGCGCAGCGACCCGTTCCATCAGTGCCTGCCGCTCGTCCCGCAGCGGCGCTTCCGCGGAGAGGCGCGAGGGCATGGCGGTAAAAGTCTCGACGTCGCATTCGAACGCTGCCAGCGCAGCCTGGTTGCCGAAGTAGAACACCGGATCGGACTCGGCCCCGTGGGCCACAATCGGGTCGGGCGCAGACCACAGCGCAACGACGGGATCGGCCTTTGTCGCGGCGAGAGGACGGCCCAGGAGCCGGGCGAAACTGCTGGCAATCAGCGCGATACGGGCGGCGCGTGCTGGCTCGCGGTAGAGTTCGGGCAGGTCCATTGCTGACGCCATAGCAAGCGCGAGGTCCTTCCGCGACACTCCGCATTGTTACGTAACTACAACGGCGCGGCGGCGCGTTAGGATCGCTGCATGGCACTCACGAATGCACAGCGGCAAGCCCGCTACCGCTCGAAGATCAAAGCCCGTGCGGCTGGCGGCGCGCTGCTCGAGCATGTGGAGAAGGCGGTGGACGAAGCGGTGGATGCGCTGTGGAGTTTCTTCACCCGGCCTGGCCCGGGCGGTGAAACATGGGACGACGTGGCGGGCTGCACCACCCGCGCCGAATACCGTGCCCACCTTGCCCGCGATCCCGGCGGACTGGTCGAGGCTTGCCGCGGCGTCCAGTGGCTGGGGGAGGGGCTGACAGTTGACGAGGCGCGCGCGGTCAACCGCGTGGTCGCGGTGGCGGATCTGGTGGAACTGCGAGGGTAGTCTTCTGCCCAACACCCACCCCCTCCCGCTTGCGGGACGGCTTAAGGTGGGCCTTGTAAGCTAAGCCTCGACCGGCGCGGTACTGAGTCCCAGCTCCGGTATCCCCACCGACCTGCGCCCGCCGTAATCGGTCCTGACCACGATCAGCCCGCTTTTCTCGAAATGATCGAGCAGGCGCCGGATCCGCCCCGGCGAACTAGTGCCGTATGCGCGCGCAAGGGCGTCATCGTCCGGGCAGGCGCGACCGTCCTTGGCGGCTTTGGCCATCAGCAGGAACGGCGCGAGCGTTTCATCCGCGACGCCGCGAGACAGGCGCAAAAGATCATCGTCGTCCGGCTCGATCCCGGCAATGGCATGGGCGAAGCGGCGGCGGAAGGCGGTTACATCCAGCCCGTGACCGGGAATCCGCGCCATCCGTGCGCGCACTGAAAAGTCCTGGAACAGCGCCGAGGCCGACTGGAAAGCCGCCCCTTCCTCGGCGGCCATTTCCGCGAGAATCGCGTCGATCACCGGCGCCGCGTCGATGGCCGGTGCCGATGGTTCCGGTTCGGACAGCGCTTCGTCGGCATGCACGATCCGCTCGATCAGCTCCTCGGGCGGCGCGGCCGGGGGCGGGGCTAGGGCGGCAGCGCGGGCCTTGTCCTCTTCCTCGCTCCAGCCTTCGTGGAGCAGCGCATGGAACTCCTCGGCGGATGCGGTGGGCAGGGGCGTAAGCGCCTGGACCACGCTACGCGCGCCGGTCTTGACCGGGCCTATCCGCACCGGCACCGGGCGGCGGCTGATCGCCGGCCCGAGGCCGAGGAAGCGGCCCCGCTCGAGGTCGCGGATCGTTTCCGCCTGCCGCCGCTCCATGCCGAGAAGATCGGCAGCGCGGGCCATGTCGATGTCGAGGAAGGTCCGCCCCATCAGGAAGTTGGAGGCTTCCGCCGCCACGTTCTTGGCGAGTTTTGCCAGGCGCTGGGTGGCGATGACCCCGGCAAGGCCGCGCTTGCGCCCGCGGCACATCAGGTTGGTCATCGCGGCCAGGCTCAGCCGGCGGACCTCGTCTGTCACATCGCCCGCGGCGGCAGGGGCGAACATCTGGGCCTCGTCGACCACCACCAGCGCCGGATACCACTGCTCGCGCGGGGCATCGAACAGCGCGGCGAGGAACTGCGCGGCGCAGCGCATCTGCGCTTCCAGTTCGAGCCCGTCGAGCGCGAGGATGACCGAGGCGCGGTGCTGGCGGATACGCGCGGCCAGCCGCCCGATCTCGCTTGCGCCATAGGCCGCGCCGTCGACCACCACATGGCCAAACTCGTCGGCGAGGCTGACGAAGTCACCCTCCGGATCGATCACCACCTGCTGGACGATGCCGGCGCTCTCCTCGAGCAGCCGCCGCAACAGGTGCGACTTTCCAGACCCGGAATTGCCCTGCACCAGCAGGCGGGTCGCGAGCAGTTCCTCGATGTCGATCATCACCGGCGTGCCGTGGGAATCGGCGCCGATCTCGATGCGGGCGGTCACAGTCGAAGGCTCTATCGCGGGCCAGCTGTCCGGCAAGGTGGATCGGGCATTTGCCCGTGGAAATCCCTGCGCTTTCGCGTCCAATTGAAAATGACGGTTCCTCAATTTTCGTGTTGAGCCACCGGGAGCGGTTCGCTAACGTCGTCCACGAGACACGGGCATCAGGCCCGGCCGGCGGGAGTGTGCGGAAATGGCCGATATTCTGGGATACAAAGGCAAGCGGGTCGTCATCATGGGCTGCTTTTCCGGCGTCGGCGAAGCCTGTGCGCGGACGCTGGTCGATCTTGGCGCGGAAGTGCACGGTGCGGACATCAAGCCTTCGCCGGTGAACCTCGCTTCGTTTACCCAGGTCGATCTCAAGGACCCGGCTTCGATCGAAGCGGGCGTGGCTTCGATCGGCGGCGCGGTCGATGCGATCTTCAACGTGTCCGGCCTGCCACAGACCTTCCCGGGCGAGGATGTCGTCACCGTCAACTTTCTCGGCATCCGCCACTGGACGGAAACCTGGCTGCCCAGCGTGCGCCAAGGAGGTGCGATCGTCACGGTTTCCTCGCTCGGCGGGATGGCGTGGCTGATGCAGCAGCCGCTGGTCCAGGAGTTCATCGCGATGCGCGACTTCGCCACGGCGCGGCAATGGTACATCGACAACAAGGACCGTGCCGGCGACCCCTACAGCCTCGCCAAGATGAGCGTGAACACCTGGACTCAGGAGCTGGCGGTGGAACTGGCCAGCCGCCACATCCGCGTCAACTGCACGATGCCCGCGCCCATCGACACCCCGATGATGGCGGATTTCCGCAAGGTCGCCGGCGACGCAGTGCTCTCCGCGTTCGCCAAGGCGCGCGGGCGGTTCTCGACGCCGCTGGAACAGGCGCTGCCGCTGGTGCTGCTCAACTCCGACGCGGCGAGCTTCGTGTCCGGCGTGTGCCTGCCGGTCGATGCGGGGCTGGCCGGCGGGCTCGCCATCGGCAAGCTCGATTTGCAGAAGATGATCGCAGACGCGGTGGCATCGGGCGAGGTGGCGAGCTAGCGAGGCACCCCCGGCCTCAACCGCCGGCAAAGAACTCCGGGTATTCCCGTTCGAGACTCGCCAGCCACGCCTGTGCCTGCCGCGGCTCGCCGACGGCATCGGACTTGACCGGCCCTCGATCGGCAACAAACTGGGGATGGAGATCGAACGCCGGCATCGAAAGCCGTTCGCGCAGATCGTCGATGGTTGCGGCCAGTTCCTCCAACTCGGCCAGTATTGGCTCGGTGGCGCGGATTGCGGCCCGGTCCTTGCTATGCGCAAACAGGCCCCACCGGCCTGCTGCAGTTGCGCGCAAGGCGCCGACCAGCGCGGTCAGGTATTCGGTTTCCGTTTCGATCCGCTGTGTGTCGAGACGGGCAAGTCGGTCAGCTCTGGCCATGGCATCGTCCTATGCGCCCGCAGGGCGCCGCGCAACTTGGGGACGGGGTGCCATGCTCAGCGCAGCGGCTTGAACCCGGTCGCGGCCAGCCCGCCCATCGCGTCGGCCATAAGCATGGCCTCGCGGGTCACCCGGGCGTTGACGAGCCGGGTCGCAATGCCGAGCGGCAGGGTTCCGGCGCGGATGCGTTCGCACGTTGCCGCCCACGCGGCGGGATGGCTCTCGAACTTCTGACCCAGCGTCGCCTCGATCTCGGTTTTTTCCTCCGCCAGCATGGCTGGTTCATAGCGCTCGATATCGCGCCACCACTTGACCAGCCGTGCGAGACCCTTGGCCTTCACTGAGGACTGCTGGTCGGCAAGGCGCGGGACGATGGCGTCGCGCAGGTCGTCTAGCGCGATGGCGAACGAGCGCTCGCGGGGTCCTGTCGGCACGGCCGGCAGGGCGGGGGGCGTGATCGGCACGCCTGCGACTTCGGCCAGCGCTTCCGAAAGCACCCGGCGATGGATCGTCGAATAGACCATGTTCATGCCGAGATTCGGCGGCGGCGGGGCGTCGGGGTCATCGAGGCGCGCGCGGCGGGCGAACTGGGTCTGGAACAGCAGCCGCCAGTAGCGCACGCGGGCAAGGTCCACTTTGTGTCCGCCCGCTGCCTCGTAGGCCGCGAAGACCTGCGGCAGCGGCGCAAAGGGTTGGAACAGGTTGCGGATCGCGATCATCGCGAGGTCGGCCATCGGGTCGCCGTAATGGACCAGCTCCCAGTCGAGCAGCGCGGTCACCTTGCCGTCGGCGTAGAGGAAATTGGCCGGGCCGGCATCGCCGTGGACGATCACGGGCGGCGGCAGGTCGGCGGGAATGTTTGCCTCGATCCAGTCGAGCGCGATGTGAATCAACGGGTCCCACCGGGCTCCTGCGTTGCCCTCGCGGAGCCAGGCAATGCGGCGGGCGATGAGGTCGCGGGTCGGCTGGACTTCGCCCATGCCTTCGACCGGCCGCGAGGCCACGTCGATGCGGTGCAGCCGGGCCAGCTGGTCGGCGAAATCGGCGGCCACTTGGAGCCGCGCCGCATCGCCCTGCAGCTTGTTGTAGTTCGCCTCGCCCGCGACATACCCGCCAACCAGCGCGCGCTGGTCGGGCAGGGCGGCGTAGAACTTCGCGACGCGCACCCCGGCATCGGCGAGCGGGCCGGACAGCGCGCGGATCACTGCGGCCTCGCGCAGGAACGCGGCGTCGTCGCCCGCGCCGGCCTTGTGGACGTCATAGTTCATGTAGGTGCGGTGCAGGACGCCATCGGTGTCCTTCAGGTCAAGCTCGGCGCCTTCACGAGACGCCCCGCCGCCACCTCGCGGGCGCACTCCCGCGATCGTCATGCCGGTCGCGGCTTCCACGGCCTCGGCGAGGCCCGCGGGCAGCAGCGCCATTAGGTCGGCGCGTTCGCTCACCGGGTGGTGGCCTTGAGCGCATCGAGCATCCGCACGAAGTGACGCGGATTCCACACGTCCTGATCCTCGCCCCAGCCAACCTTGCCGTCAAAATCCCACCGGAACAGCTGGTTGGTACCGTAGCCGGCTTCGCTCATGCGGCTCACCGCCATGCCCTCGATGGTCATCTCGCGGCCGAGCCTGTCGACCAGCATGACGTCCATGTGGGAGCACCAGCCTGTTTCCGGGCTGCGCCACGCGCGCATCCGGCACTGCGCCTTGTCGAGGTCGCCATAGACGCCGTCGCGCAGCAGGTAGCCGCCGTTCATCGGGCTCCACCCGTCGGCGGTGCCGTCCTGGGTGCGCACGAAGCCGAGGAATCCGCTTTTGCGCTCGGCATGGCCGAAGATGTACTGGATCCGACCGCGTCCGCGCTCGCGCTCGATCTCGCGCCAGCGCGGCCCGCCAGGGTGGCGCACGCGGTCGAGATCGCTGGCGTAAGTCTGTTTGCGGCTCTGCGCATAGGGGCCGCCGCGCGGACCCCAGGTGCGGTCGCGGACCGACCAGCAGTCGAGCCTGATGTCCTCGCCGCGCAGCCGCAGTGTACCCTCGACCTTGCCGAGCTGGTCGTAATGCGGGGTCTGGATGAACGGCGGCTCGCCGGGCTCGAACCGGCGCGGAGGGTGTGCCCCGGTGAACACAAAATCGAGCGCGAAGTCGCGGTCGGCGTCCTCGTACTGGAGATGATACTTCATGCCCGGCTCGAGCATCTTGAGGCTGTAGCCGATCCCGGGGAAGGTGACGTCCCGCAGGTCCGGCGTTTCGGGGACGGGGACTTCCTCGACCTTGCGGTAATACGCCATGCGCGCCGGGTCATAGCCCTCCGCATCCCAGCAGAAGATCCGCGAGGTCAGCGTCTTGCGGCTTGGATAGTATGGCGTGTGAATCCATCCGCCGATCTTTCGCTCCGGCACGTTCCACGACCACCAGTTGGTCTCGGTCTCGTAGGGATCGTCCGAAAGCTGGTGGTAGCAGTCGTCTTCGGGCCGGAAGGGGTAGGCGTCTTCGGTCATCGCAGCACTCACAGCGTCATGAAAGAAAAAGGGCCGCAAGCCTGACCGGGAGGGGTGGTCCTGCTTGCGGCCCCTGTCTTGGCCGGTCTGTTTCGCCTCAGAAGCGGAACTTGACCTCGCCATAGAACATGCGCGGCGGGCCGAAGACCACCGCATCGACGCCGAACGACCAGATGCCGCCGCCGCCAAGGATGTAACTCTTGTCGGTCAGGTTGTTGACACCGAACGCGATGTCGATGTCCTTGCCCATGATGTGGTTCGCCTCGGCACGCAGGTTGACCAGGGTGTAGCCCGGGGCCTGGTTGGCGCCGTCGGCCAGTGCGTTGATGGGCGCGCCGCCGTTGAACAGCACCTCCTGGATCGCCGGGATGCGCACCGAACCGTCGTTGAAGAAGAACCCGCTCTGGTAAGTCATGTTCGGGATCAGCGCGAGCTCGGTCCCGCCGCCGATCTCGCCGTGAAGGCGGGCCTGGACGTTGACCTTGTGCTTCGAGTTGTAGCCCGGCGGGTTCACCGCCAGCGCGTTGTTCACCAAGGGGTGCGAGGCGAGGAATATCGGCTTGAACGCATCGGGGAGCAGCGCCAATGCGCCGGCCACGGTGTTGTCCGGATACTCGAGGTGCCGAGCATCGACGTAGGTGTAGTTGGCCGAGAGGTCGAGCCACTCGGTCGGCTCAATCGAGATGTCCGTGTCGAGGCCCCGGTAGCGCGACTTGGGCACGTTCTGGATGGTGGTGACCAGAGCCCCGCCGGAAAGGTCGAGGTAGCTGCGCTGGGCACCATGATAGGTGTCCCAGAACCCTTCGATGTTGAAGGTCCCGCGGCCTGCGCCGAGATTGAAGGAGGTCTTCGCCCCGACGTAGAAGTTGTCGACCTTCTCGGGCCCAAAGTCGGCGAGGTTGCCGCCGCGGCCATTGAAACCGCCGCGCTTGTAGCCGTGCTTGTAGCCGCCATAGACCATGACATCGTCGGTCAGCTTGTAGTCCACGCCGGCATTGTACGACCAGCCCTTGAACTTCCGCCGGCCCTGCAGGTCGAGGTACACGACGCCCGGCGGCAGCGCGGTCGGCTCGGGCGGAGCGGACAGGTTGACCTTGCTGTTGTTCACCTGAATCGAACGGTCGGCGATGTCGTCCCAGGTATGGCGCGCAGCGGCCGTCAGCGTCAGCTTGTCACCGACGTGGCCGGTCAGCGAGGCAAAGACCGAGCGCGAGGTGAAGGTCGACTGGCGGAACTGGACGTCATAATCCGGCCCCGCAGCGGAGAAGCCGAAGGTGTTGGTGACGATGTTGAGGTCCGCCGGGCGGCCAGGCTGGCGCGTCTGGTCGTGCATCGCGCCGATGATGTATTCGATCTTCCCGTCCGAGGCCTTGCCCTGGAGCTGGAGCTCGTTGACCAGCTGCCGGTTGCGCAGCTGGCGCAGCGGGCTGACGAGGTTGATACCCGGGATCGAGCCGCCGTCGACGTCAGCCGGGTTGTTGCCATAGCCGCGGGCCGAGATGACGCTAAAGATGTTCTTCAGGCGCAAGTCGTCGTTGATGTCCCAGACCGTGGTGTTGATCACCGCAAAGGTCGACGACCAGTCGCGGTCGAGGTTCGTGTCGAGCGTCGCGAGCTGCGGATCGGCGATGATCGAAGATGCGATCGCCGTGCCGAACGCGGTGCCGGGGCGGCCTTTGATTGCCTTGGAAGAGGAACGGTTCTTGTCCGAGTGCCAGGTGACGATGGTCGAGTTGGTCAGCGTGTCGGACAGGTCGACCTTGACCGTGCCGCGCAGCTCGATGACGTCCTGGTTGTTGAAATACTGGACCGGAAGCGGCCGGAACGTGGTGAAGTCGAGCTCGCCGCCCCTGGTCCGGGTGTAGCCCTTGCGGTGCCAGTAGAACCCGGCGAGTCGGACCCCGACACGCTCGCTCAGCGGAAGGTTGATCGCGGCCTCGAACTGGCGGTTCTGATAGTCGCCGAGCTGGGCGCGGGCATAGCCTTCGAACTTGTCGGTCGGGGCAGCGGGCACGAACAGTACCGCGCCGCCCGTCGTGTTGCGCCCGAACAAGGTGCCCTGCGGCCCCTTCAGAACCTGGACCGAGGCGAGATCGAAGAACTGCGGCGGCAGGGTCGGGATCTGGAATGGCGGCGACAGCGGCACGTCCGCAAAATAGGTTTCGACCGAACCCGATGCCGCGCCGAAGAACTGGCCGCGGCCGCGGATCGAGAAATCAGGAAGCGAGGCGTTGCCCGAGCCGGCGTTGACGATGAGCCCCGGCACGGCGCGGGCGAGATCGTAGGAAGTGGTGATCGTGCGCTGCGTCAGCGCGTCCTGGTTGAACGCAGTGATCGCGACCGGCACGTCCTGCAGGCGCTCCTCGGTGCGACGGGCGGTGACGACGATTTCGCGGCTGCTGCTTTCGGCCTCGCCGGTTTCGTTATTCTGCGGCGCGGCAGCGTCCTGCGCATGGGCCAGGGCAGGCATGGCGAGCGTCAGCGCAGTGCCGGCGAACAATGTCAGGCGTGTCCTCATGTGTCCTCTCCTCCCCGATGGGCATGCGGCTTTGTCCGCTTCTCCCCGGTAGGTGAGCAGATTACCGAGTTGTCTAACCAGGTTCAACAAGAAATTGACGGCGTGACAACTCTTCGACACTTTGCGCGGCGAAGGAGAGAGTACGATGCCCAGCCCTTTCACCGAATTCGCCGACGGACTCGCCTTTCCCGAAGGCCCGGTGGTCATGCCCGACGGTTCGGTGCTGGTAGTCGAACTGGCGGCGGGACGAGTCACGCGCTGCTGGGGGGCGGGCCGCAAGGAGACGGTCGCCACGCCCGGCGGCGGTCCGAACGGCGCGGCGATCGGCCCGGACGGAGCGCTCTACGTGTGCAACTCGGGCGGTCTCGATCTCGAGAAGATGTGCAACGCGACGGGTCCCGGTGCGGAAGGGCGGATCGAGAGGATCGATCTTTCGACCGGCAAGGTCGAGCGGCTTTACGAGTCTTGCGGTGAAGTCCCGCTGTCGGCTCCCAATGACCTCGTCTTTGCGCGTGACGGCCGCTTCTGGTTCACTGACCTCGGCAAGCGATATGGCCGGATCACCGAGGCGAGCGGGCTGTTCGTGGCGCAGGCGGATGGCTCCGCGATCACCTGCATCCATCACCACGCCATTGGCTTCAACGGCGTCGGCCTCTCGCCCGATGGTGCGACGGCTTATGTCGCCGACACCTTCCAGGCGCGGATCTATGCTTTCGACGCCACCCGTATCGAGCGCCAGAAGCCTCGCTTCATCGCGACCGTGCCCGGCGCGGTGGAACTCGACAGTCTGGCAATGACCGCCAGCGGCAAAGTCTGCGTCGGGACGCTCGTCGAGGGGGGAATCAGCGAGGTCTCTCCCGAAGGTACGGTGACCAAGCCGTTCGAGATCGACGACTACTATGTGACCAACATCGCTTTCGGCGGTCACGACATGCTCGACGCCTACATCACCTGCTCCGCGACGGGGCGGCTGGTGAAGACCCGCTGGCACGAGCCGGGGCTGAAGCTGGCATAGTGATTCAGCGGCGAAGCCAGATTTTCAATCCGTCCGGTCCGGCCACGGACGAACCTGCCGAACCGACCGGCTCCGCATCTCCGTCGGTCATGAACGCGATCGTCAGCGTGTCGCTCGCCGGCACCAGCGCGAGGAACCGTGTTCCTGCGGGGCTGCGCGCCACGACCACTCCGTGCTTCGCGCCGCCGTCCCGACCGTAGAGCACCGTGTAAGTCTCGATCGTGCCCGGACCCTCGTAGGTCTCGTCCAGCGCCGGGGCTGGGCCGCGCAGGGCATCGGCCTCGCTGTTGAAATCATAGTCTTGCGGAAACGTCCCGGCAGACACCGGTTCGCGGGTGAGGACGATGGAGTGGTTCTCGGTCGCATAGCCGCCATTGGCGAAGAGCAGGCCGTGCCGCCCACCCGTGCGCAGACGCTCGACCATGCTGGCGACGGCGTGGCTCATGTAGTTGCCGATCGGCCCCCCGCCGAACGTCAGCCCGCCGAATACGCTGGCCGGGCGGTCCGCCGGCCAGCCCAGGACGCGCCGCGCCATCTTGGGCACGCAGGGGAAGCAGGAATAGAGTTCGACTGCGTCGAGGTCCGCCGTCTCGAGGCCATTGAGCGCCATGGTCCGCGTGATCGACACCGCCATGCTGGCAGAGCGGTCGAAGCGGTCGCGCAGGATCGGGTCCTCGCATTCGTGTGCGGCCGCGCCCTGGCCGACATAGATGATCCGCTCGTCCGGCACGCCCATCTCCCGCGCCAGCGCCAGAGAGCACACGAGGAACCCCGCCGCCTGGTTGACCGAGGAGTTCGCGACCATCAGCTTGGTGTAGGGAAAGGCGATCGGGCGATTGGCAGGGGAGGGCGTGACGATCTCCTCTGCCGGCACGGCCTTGCGCAGCCACGCCGCCGGATTGGCAGCCGCGATCTCGCTGAAGCGCGACCAGATCGCCCCGCTTTCCGCCTGGCCTTCCGCCAGTGACTGGCCGTACGCAGCGCGTCCCGCGTTTTCGTAAAGCGGATAGACATCGACCGGGGCGACCAGCCCATAGCGCCCGCGGTACGTGGTGCGCGAGCGACTGCCGAGCAGCTGCGGTGCGGCGTTGTGGACACTGCTTGGCTCGGCGGCGGCACGGCGCGCGGCGGTGCGCAGGCACTCGGCACCGACGACCCCGGCGAGGCGTATTTCGCCCGCACCGATTCGATTGGCGGCGTCGTGGAGGAGGCGAACGGGGCTGTCGCCGGTCGGCTTCGGGGTCTGCTCGCGGATGCGCGGGTTCGCCCCGATCATGGCCGCGAGGGCATCAGGGATGGGGTTGAGGTCGGGCCAGCCGATTTGGTCCACAACCGACAGCGCATCGAGCCGCGAGAGCCATGCGCCGCCGGCGTCCTCCTCCGCCGATCGCAATGCGGCGGCCATCAGGGCGACCGGGTTGCGCCCGTCGGCGGGGTCGGCGGGTCGGTCGTTGACCTGTCCGACGCCGACGATCACGGGAATTCTCTCGTCGTCGATCATGCTTCCTGCCGGATGTCCTTGGGAAGCGCGAAAGACACCATGATCGCGAGAACCGTCAAGCCCACGACGACGGCGACGGTGAGCTGGTACGCGAACGCGGCGGGATAACTCTCGCTGCCCTGCCGCACCGTCTCCACCGCCAGCAGCGTGGTCACCAGCTGCGCACCGACGCCCATGAACAGGCTGCGGATGACCCCGACCATCCCGGCGATCTCGCTCACCCGGTGGGGCGGGGAGGCTTGCGCGAGGATCGTCGGCGCGACCGAGAACAGCATGGTTGTGCCGAACGAGATCACGATCAGCTCGGCAATGACCAGTGGCACGCTCGAGGTATCGACGATCACGCAGACCCAACCAAACGCAGTGAGCACCCCGCCAACGATCATCGCCGTTCGCCCGCCGCCGCGCCCGGTCAGCCAGCCACCGAACGGCCCGGCGAGCGTCGAGGTGAGATTCGAGGGCAGCTTGACCAGTCCGGCAACCGTCGCCGAGAGGCCGAGGCCGATTCCGGTCCAGGTCGGCGCCTGGAGCAGGATCGTGAAGATCACCGTGATCTGCAGTGCGCCAAGCGAGACTGCGACCGACGACAGGCTCACCACCGCGATCGCGCGGTTGCGGAACACCCGCAGCGACAGCAGCGGACTGGGCGAGGTGAGGCTCCGCCGTACCCATTCGGCCAGCAGCAGGATCCCCGCCAGCAGGCAGGCGAGCGAGATGGGCTCGCTCCAGCCGCGCTTGGGGCCGAGCGTCGCATAAAGCAGCATCAGCGCGACACCGGGCGCGAAGAGGATGCCGGAAAGCCAGTCGACCGGCCCCTTGGGCGGATGGGGCTGCGATGGCGGGACAGCTGCCATGATCGCGACGATTGAGACCAGGCACAGTGCCGCACTGGCAAAGAACACGCCGTGCCAGCTCCAGGTGTCGACGATCAGCCCACCCAGGACCAGCCCCGCAGCGGTGCCGAGCGAAGCCCCGGAGGTCATCAGGCCGATCGCCATCGGTACGCGGGGCGCGGCGACGTTTTCCCGGGCAAGGCCGATCACCAGCGGCAGGATGACCGCCGTCGCCCCCTGGATGATCCGTCCGGCGAGAAGCACCGCGAAAGTGCTGGACAGGGCGCTCACCAGCGAGCCTGCCGCTCCCACCGCGAGGACGATCACCAGCACCTTGCGCCGCCCGAAGATGTCGCCGAGCCGCCCGACGACCGCCGCCAGCCCCGCGCCGACCACGAGGTACCCGGTGATCAGCCAGCCGACGAGCGCCGGATCGCCGAAGTCGGCAATCAGCGCCTTGAGCGCGGCGAGGATCATCGCGGTTTCGAACGAACCGGTGACCTCGGCCATCCATAGCGCGCCGACCAGGCCAAGCTGGAGTGGCGGACGGGCAGACGGGACGGTCAAGCCGGCTCCGCCCTGGCTCCCTCGGGAACGCCGGCCAGCGCCGCGCGGACGACGATTTCGTCGACCGAGACGTCGCGCGGAAGGCTGGCGATGGCGACCAGCGCGGCGGCCATCGATTCCGGCTCGGCCCCCGCGCCGGTACGCTGGGCGAACCCGGTCTCGACGATCTTGCGGTAGAACGCCTGGGTGTTCTCCGCCGACCAGTTCTCGCCGCCGCTGCCGCCCTTGACCGAACCCGAGCGCAGCACCGTCACGCGAATGCCATCGGCGCGCAGTTCGCTGCGCAGGCCGTCGGACAGCACCTCGATCGCCGCCTTGGTCGCCGCATAAAGCGCGAGCATGGGCGCGGGGTCCTTCACGGATTCGCTGGAAATGGTCACCACCTGGCCTTGCGTCGCACGAAGGTGCGGGATCGCGGCGCGGATCATCCATGCCGGGCCGAGCACATTGATATCGATGTGCCGGCGCATGTCTTCATTGCTCGCGTGCTCGAAAGTGAAGGGGAAGAACACCGCTGCGTTGTTGACCACCAGATCGATCCGCCCGAACGCCGCGGCCGCTTCGGCAATGGCCGCGTTGACCTGTGCCGGATCGGCGACATCACACGCAATCGCACGCACAGCGTCACCGAACTCGGTCGAAAGGCTCGAGAATTCAGGGGAGGGCCGGGCCAGCGCAGCAACTCTCATGCCCTCGCCGACCAGGGCTGCAACAAAGTGACGACCCATTCCTTTCGACGCGCCCGTGACCACCGCGACCTTGCCGTCCAGTGCCATCCTTGCTCTCCCGTTGCCCGCGCTGTCAGCGATCGCCGTGCGCAAGTGTGATTGCGTCAAGTATTGACGGAATGTCAATTTGTTGCAATCCTCGCCGCGTCTGCCATGGGGATTTTTTCGGCGCTGCCAAACTGGCGGCGCGAAGGGGAAGGCAATGGCGGGGAACAGTGCCGCGGCAAGCGCGGATAGCGTGCAGTTTCCACCCCGCTCTCGCAAGCGCGGGGGCGAGGTGAACGCGCTCAACCAGAATGGCCAGAGGATCGGCGCCAAGGGCCGCCGAACCCGCCAGCTGCTGATCGAGACGACCGTTCGCCTGCTCGAAACTCACGGATTGCGCGACCTTTCGGTGGTCGATGTGGCGCGCGAGGCGAGCACCTCGCCGGCGACGTTCTATGTGTATTTCCGCGGAGTGCCGGAAGTCGTCCTTGCGGCACTGGAGGGCACCGAGCTTACCTCGCCCGAACTCGAAGCGCTGGCTTCAGAAAACTGGCTCGAGCACGGCTGTACCGGCAGCGCCGAGAAATTCGTCGATCTCTACACGCGGCTGTGGAACACGCACCGCACGATCTTCCGCGTGCGCAACCTCGCAGCCGAAGAAGGGGACGAACGCTTCCTGGCTTCGCGCAACGCTCATGCCCAGCCGATGCTTGCCGCGCTGTCCCGGCAGATCCAGCGGGCACAAGATGCGGGCCGCGTTCCCCGCCATCTTTCTCCGATGGCGAGTGCGGCGGCGGTCCTGATCATGCTCGAGCGTCTGTCTTCGGTCGGGCCAACCTCCGAAGTGGATGGCTCGCATGCCTTTGAGCATATCAAGCAGTCGGCGGCCTACATGATCGCGTTCATGCTCGGCGCGCGGGATTAGCGTCCCATTCCCCTCCCGCTGGCGGGAGGGGACGGGGGCGACTGCCCTTTGCCACTATTTCGGCAGGACCCAGCGAATCGAGTTGGCGTAGCTCCCGGCGACCGGATTGCCGGCGGAGTCGGTTGCCGGCTCGAACTTCGCCCGCTTGGACACCTTGGCACAGGTGGCGTCGTCGAGGTCCGGCGACCCGCTCGAACGAATGATCATGCAGTCGGTCACGCGGCCGTCGGTGCCGATGGAGACCCGGAACGCCGTCGTGCCTTCGCGGCCTTCGCGGATCGCCCGGGCCGGGTAGTCGAGCGTCGTTGCCCAGGTCCCCGGGCTGGTCTTTGGCCGGGCCGAGCGCGGCAGGAACGCCGCCGAAGGCGAGGGCGAGGGGTCGACTGCACGCGTCGTCGACGTACCGACCGGGCCGATCGGGCCAGGATCGAGCGGCGTCGTGGTCGGCAGCGGCAGGAGATCGCGATCGAGCGGAGTCAGGGTGAAGGTGCTCTCCGGTCGGTCGATGACCGGATCGCGGGTCACACTTGGCGACGTCGTGGGCGAGGGCGGTGGCGGGGGCATATCGATCGGCACATCGAAGGCCCTGGGATCGGTCTTCGGCGGCAGGACCGCCTGCATGCCTCCGGCGAATGTCGCCAGCAGCACCGCGCCGATCCCGACCTGCAAAGCGACGACCATTCCGGCCGAGGCGACCTGCTGCGTACGGGCCTTGTCCTGAGCATAAGCCATGCCACACCTCTCCTTTTTCCGTCGCCCCGGTTGTCGGGCGATCTGCACGGAGGGCGATCGGCAGGCTGGAGGCTGCGCCTGAAAAGCTGTATGGATGCTGAATGTCTACGTTTCAGGTAGAGATTTATCTCCTGCGTTATTATAAGCAGGCACAGTTTTGTTAGTCCGCCCTGTCTGCGCCGCTCAGATCGAGCAGTCCGGCGGCTTCGGCCAGCTTTTCCGGGGTATAAGGCTTTTGCAGGATTGGCCGTGACTGATGGGCCGACGGAATGCGCGCCTGCTCTCCATAGCCGGTTGCGAAGAGGAACGGGATTCCATGGCTGTTAAGGACGTCGGCCACGGCAAAGCTCGTCGAGGTGCCGAGATTGATGTCGAGGACCGCCATGGTCGGGGGCTTCGCAGCAATGAGATCGAGTGCCGCATCGACCGAAGACGCGGTCATGATCTCGCTGGCGCCATGACGTTCGAGCATTTCCTCGGCATCGAGGGCGATGATCAGGCTGTCTTCCACCAGAAGCACGTGCTGGCCCTTGAGGAACCCGGGCTGCACCTTCGGTACGGCACCGCGCACCGGCCGGGTACGCGCGCCGGACGCCTTTGGCGACGATTGCGCGACGTGCCGGCAGCCGATCCTGAAGTGGGCGTGGAAGCCTTCCGGCGCGTACTCGATCTGGGCCTCGCCGCCGAGGTCGTAGGGAACCGAACGCTGGATGATCGTGGTCCCGAAGCCTTGCCGGGTAGGGGTTTTGACCGGCGGGCCGTTTGACTCGCGCCAGTCGATCTCCAGGCCGGTCGCCGGATCGAACTGCCAGGTCAGGTCCACGCGGCCTTCGGGTACGGACAGGCTGCCGTATTTCGTGGAGTTGGTGACCATCTCGTGGAGGACCAGAGCGAAGGTCGAGAACGCATCGGCATTGAGCGTGACTGGAGGGCCATCGCGGACGACCCGATCCTCGTCCTCGGCGAGGAACGCGCCAATCTCGGTGTCGATCAGCTGGGCCAGCGGGGCGGGGCCCCAGCGGTCCTCGGTGAGCTGGTTGTGGGCCAGCGCCAGCGCGTGAATGCGCTGGTCGACGATCTTCACGAAGTCGCGCACATCATCGCTTTCGGGCGCGGACTGGTGGATCATTCCGCGGATCAGGCCGAGGATGTTGCGGACCCGGTGATTCAGCTCCGCAATCAGCACTTCCTGCCGCTCGTGCGCCTTCTGCCGTTCGGTCGAGGCTTCATCGGCAAGGCGCAGCACCACCTCGATCAGGGTGGCGCGGAGCGTCTCCGCGACCCGGATTTCCGACGGGGTGAACGGCCGCGAACGATGGCGAACGAGTTCCTTCCACTCGTCGAAGCTCTTGCGCGGAGTCAGGCGCGGGCCGTTCGGCCCGTATTCCACCGGTTTGTGCGGATCTCCCGCCCAGCGCACCGATCGGATCAGCTCCGAGCGGAAAAGAATGACGTAATCGCGCGGGGTTCGAGAGACCGGGATAGCGAGCAGGCCGGATGCGTAATCGGCATAGTCTTCTGCGCCCTCGATCAACGAGGCGATATGGTCCGTTGCAAAGACCTTGCCCGCCGCGGTGGCATTGAGCGCGCGGATGATCTTGCGGAACTCCTCGGTCGGCGGCGTCAGCCCGGAGAACGCGTAATTGCCCGACAGCCACACTCCGACGCCGTCCGAGGGAATTGCCTTGTTCAGAGTTTCGGCAAGCCAGTCCGGATCGCGCAACAACCCTTCGTCCGAGGCGACGGCGCCGAGCAGCCTGTCCGCGGTGTCCCGCGCGCTGCGCTCGAACTCGACCAGGACCTTCCGCTCGCGCATTTCGAGCTGCATCGAGAACATCTGCGCGAACAGTTCGGCGACGGAGCGCAGGGCGAACGACGGATGCAGCGGCTTGTAGTGGTGGCAGGCGAACAAACCCCACAACTGCCCGTCGACGACGATCGAAATCGACATCGATGCCTCGACGCCCATGTTCTTGAGATATTCGATGTGGATCGGGGAAACCGAGCGCAACATGGACAGCGAAAGGTCGAGCGGCTCGCCGCGCTCGTCGACCTGAGGGACGATCGGCACAACCTCCGCGCCGACGTCGGCGATTACCCGCAGCAGATTGCGGGTGTAGAGGATACGCGCCTGCTGCGGAATGTCGCTGGCGGGGTAGTGCAGGCCGAGAAATCGCCCGATCCCCGGCCGGGCCGCCTCTGCGACGACCTCGCCCGAGCCGGACTGCGAGAACCGATAGACCATGACCCGGTCAAAGCCGGTGATCGCCCTGACCTGCCGCGCACCCTCCCGAAAGAACGCGGTCAGATCGTTCGCCTGCTCGAGCCGCGAGACCATTGATCGGACCATGCTGGTCACGTCGCCCATTGGCGTATCGCCGGGCTCCGCCTCGAGGATGATCTGCCCGCTCGAGTAGTGAACGGCGATGTTGAATAATCCAGCGTCGCCGAGCTGCGCACCGAACAGGCGCTCGACCGAGTTCGGCCCGCGCAGCATCGTCGCCTTATTGCGCAAGTCGTGGACGACGTTGGGAGGGATTATCTCGTTGAGAGGGCGACCCAGTACCTCATCGACATCCAGGCCCAGGTATTGCTGCAGGTTGGTGGTCGCCCGCGCGATGAGCCAGTCGTGGGTAACGGCGAGGAGGAACCCGATCGGCTGGATCGACCCCGGCACATGAATCGGCTCGCGGTCGCAATTGGTGAGATCGACGGTCGGCTCAGTCATCGCGCCGCCCCCTCCAAAGAGCGGCTCGCACCCCTCTCAAACAGCCCGAAAACGCCAATAGCGGATTCGATTGCAAGATCAATACTTGCCTGCGTAATCAAGCGTGTAGAGAGTGTTTCGCCGAGCGCTCGCCAAAGCCCGGAATCGCCCGCCGCAAGGAACGACATGGGCAGCCGCGGAGCGACCTGCGCGGCCAGAACGCGGCCACCGAGTCTCGATCCCTCAAGGACATACACGGCCCCAAGGACATGCGCCTCGTCACCGCTTGTTTCCCAGCGTCCCGACTCCGGTTCATGGATGCCAAGTGCTGCCAGATCGGCAAGAAGAGCGGGACCTCGCACACGACGGGACCAATCGGCGAGACTGGCGGTTCCCTCGGCGGAGGACGATATGGCACGTTCGACAGGCAGGAACGCAAACGCCTGAGCCTTCAGGAACGCCGCGTAGCCATCACGGCTCGACAGGTCGAACGCACTGTAAAGGGAATCGACCCGGTCATGCGACGCCCGGGTGGCTTCACGGAGGATCTGGCGAGGATTGGAAATTTGAACCACCGACACAAAGAAATGACGCACGTTGCAGTGTGCCGTGACGCGATAACGCGGTGTCACTCGATTCGTGCCAGCCCTGAGTGACATTTTTCCAGCCTGGACCCAATGTCGCGGATGCGGCGGCGCAAGCCTTCCCGATCCCTTCCGCGCCGACTCTCGTGGTTGACCCGACCACCGCTTTCCCCTAAGGGCGCGCCTTCCGTCGGGCGGGTCTCCCGTGCGTCGGCATATTCGAGCTGAACATTGCCGGTGAGGGCAGGGCGGTTTCGCCCGGTCTCATCCGTCAAAGTAACCCGGCGAACGTCACCGGGTGGAGCGTTTCAGGCTCGCCGCAACAGGACCCGCGAAAACGCGCGTCCGTGGCGAACCTTTTGCCCTTCACCTCGCGGCTGCAGCGCCACAGACAAGGTGAAGAGTACTTCATGCCCACGATCAACCAGCTGGTCCGCAAGGGCCGCGAACCGCAGAAGGCCAAGAGCAAGGTCCCTGCGATGGAGCAGAACCCGCAGAAGCGCGGCGTTTGCACCCGCGTCTACACGACCACCCCGAAGAAGCCGAACTCGGCGCTCCGCAAGGTCGCGAAGATCCGCCTGACCAACAGCCGCGAAGTCATTTCGTACATCCCGGGCGAAGGCCACAACCTGCAGGAGCACTCGGTCGTGCTGATCCGCGGCGGCCGCGTTCGCGACCTTCCGGGCGTGCGCTATCACGTGCTGCGCGGCGTGCTCGACACCCAGGGCGTCAAGGACCGCAAGCAGAGCCGTTCGAAGTACGGCGCCAAGCGTCCGAAGTGACCCGTCCGGGGGACGGGTCATCCTCGAAAAATCGCCATCAGCGATTTTATCGGGGATCTCGCTCCTTCAGGCAGAACGCTGGTTAGCTCCTGTCGCCTGAGGTCCCCGCCTTCGCGGGGACGCGGCAGAAGAGATTTAGAAGGAATTTTGCGATGTCTCGTCGTCGTCGTCCCGAAAAGCGGGAAATCCTGCCTGATCCGGTTTACAAGGATCAGATCCTGTCGAAGTTCATGAACAACCTCATGCTCGACGGCAAGAAGTCGGTCGCGGAGTCGATCGTCTATGGCGCTCTCGACACCATGCAGACCCGTGCGAAGGCGGACCCGATCCAGCTCTTCCACGATGCGCTGAACAACGTGAAGCCGCAGATCGAAGTGCGCAGCCGCCGTGTCGGTGGTGCGACCTACCAGGTCCCGGTCGAAGTTCGTCCGGAACGCGCCCAGGCGCTCGCCATCCGCTGGCTGATCACCGCCGCGCGCAACCGCAGCGAGACCACGATGGCCGCGCGCCTGTCGTCGGAGCTGCTCGACGCCGCCAACAACCGCGGCAACGCGGTCAAGAAGCGCGAAGACACCCACCGCATGGCCGACGCCAACCGCGCGTTCAGCCACTACCGCTGGTAATCTGGCGCTGGTAACAATCGTCACTATATGGGCGGGGCCGCCAGTCGGCTCCCCCATATCTCTCCAAGGAACTTCCCCATGGCCCGCAGCCATCCGCTCGAGCGCTATCGCAACTTCGGTATCATGGCGCACATCGACGCCGGCAAGACCACGACGACCGAGCGCATTCTTTACTACACCGGCAAGTCCTACAAGATCGGCGAAGTCCACGACGGCGCCGCGACCATGGACTGGATGGAGCAGGAGCAGGAACGCGGCATCACGATCACGTCGGCCGCGACGACCTGCATCTGGAACGACCACCGCCTGAACATCATCGACACCCCCGGCCACGTCGACTTCACCATCGAAGTCGAGCGCTCGCTGCGCGTGCTCGACGGCGCCGTGGCGGCGTTCGACGGCGTTGCCGGCGTCGAGCCGCAGTCGGAGACCGTGTGGCGCCAGGCCGACAAGTACCGCGTGCCTCGGATGTGCTTCATCAACAAGCTCGACCGCACCGGTGCCAACTTCTACTACTGCGTCCAGACGATCATCGATCGCCTGGGTGCGACCCCGGCCGTCCTCTACCTGCCCATCGGTGCGGAGAGCGATTTCAAGGGCCTCGTCGACCTCGTCGAGAACCGCGCGATCATCTGGAAGGATGAATCGCTCGGCGCCGAGTTCTACTACGAGGAAATCCCCGCCGACCTCGCCGACAAGGCCGCGGAATACCGCGAGAAGCTGGTCGAACTCGCCGTCGAACAGGACGACGAGGCGATGGAAGCCTACCTCGAGGGCAACGAGCCCGACGTCGCCACGCTCAAGAAGCTGATCCGCAAGGGTACGCTCGAGCAGGCGTTCGTGCCGGTGCTGTGCGGTTCGGCGTTCAAGAACAAGGGCGTCCAGCCCCTGCTCGACGCGGTCGTCGACTACCTGCCTTCGCCGCTCGACATCGAGGACGTCCAGGGCATCAACCCCGACACAGACGAGCCCGACAGCCGCCCGACCGCGGACGACGCGCCGTTCTCGGCGCTGGCGTTCAAGATCATGAACGACCCGTTCGTTGGCAGCCTTACCTTCACCCGCATCTATTCGGGCACGCTGTCGAAGGGCAGCTACCTGAACTCGGTGAAGAACAAGAAGGAAAAGATCGGCCGCATGCTGCTCATGCATGCGAACAGCCGCGAGGACATCGACGAAGCCTATGCCGGCGACATCGTCGCGCTGGCCGGTCTCAAGGAAACGACCACCGGCGACACCCTGTGCGCCGAAAAGCAGCCGATCATTCTCGAGCGGATGGAATTCCCCGAGCCGGTGATCGAACTGTCGGTCGAGCCGAAGACCAAGGCGGACCAGGAAAAGATGGGCATCGCGCTCAATCGCCTGGCGGCCGAGGACCCGTCGTTCCGCGTGTCGACCGATCATGAATCGGGCCAGACGATCATCAAGGGGATGGGCGAACTCCACCTCGAGATTCTCGTCGACCGCATGCGCCGCGAGTTCAAGGTGGAAGCGAACGTCGGTGCGCCGCAGGTGGCCTACCGCGAATACCTCGCCAAGCCCGTCGACCTCGACCACACCCACAAGAAGCAGTCGGGCGGCACCGGCCAGTTCGGCCGCGTCAAGGTCAAGGTCACTCCGGGCGAGCGCGGTTCCGGTTTCGTCTTCAAGGACGAGATCAAGGGCGGCAACATCCCGAAGGAATACATCCCGGCGATCGAGAAGGGCTTCCGCGAGACCGCCGAGACCGGCAGCCTCATCGGCTTCCCGATCATCGATTTCGAGGTGCTGCTGTATGACGGCGCGTACCACGACGTCGACTCGTCGGCGCTGGCCTTCGAAATCTGTGCCCGCGGCGCGATGCGCGAAGTGGCCCAGAAGTCGGGGATCAAGCTGCTCGAGCCGATCATGAAGGTCGAAGTGATCACCCCCGAGGAATACCTCGGCGACGTGATCGGCGACATCAACTCGCGGCGTGGCCAGATCCAGGGCACCGACAGCCGGGGCAATGCCCAGGCGGTCGTCGCCATGGTCCCGCTGGCCAACATGTTCGGCTATGTGAACCAGCTCCGCTCGTTCACCCAGGGCCGTGCGAACTACTCGATGTTCTTCGACCACTACGACGAGGTTCCGGCCAACGTCGCGGCCGAGGTCAAGGAAAAGCTCGCCTGAGGCGGGCAGGGTAAATGACATGCTTGCCTGATCCCGACGATCAGGCTAGGGGCGGCGCTCGATTCAGCCGGGTGCCGCACCCACGCAGAAATCAACACTTACGAACAAGAAGGTTTGAGCAATGGCTAAGGCTAAGTTTGAGCGGACCAAGCCGCACTGCAACATCGGCACCATCGGTCACGTCGACCATGGCAAGACCACGCTGACCGCCGCGATCACCAAGGTGCTCGCGGAAACCGGCGGCGCGACGTTCACCGACTACGCGAACATCGACAAGGCTCCGGAAGAGCGCGAGCGCGGCATCACCATCTCGACCGCCCACGTCGAGTACGAGACCGCCAACCGTCACTACGCGCACGTCGACTGCCCGGGTCACGCCGACTACGTGAAGAACATGATCACCGGTGCCGCCCAAATGGACGGCGCGATCCTGGTCGTGAACGCCGCTGACGGCCCGATGCCGCAGACCCGCGAGCACATCCTGCTCGCCCGTCAGGTCGGCGTGCCGGCGCTGGTCGTGTACATGAACAAGGTCGACCAGGTCGACGACGAGGAAATCCTCGAGCTCGTCGAACTCGAAGTTCGCGAACTGCTGTCGTCGTACGACTTCCCGGGCGACGATATTCCGATCATCAAGGGTTCGGCTCTCGCCGCCCTCGAAGGCCGCGACGACAACATCGGCAAGAACTCGATCAACGAGCTGATGGCCGCCGTCGACGAATACATCCCGCAGCCGCCGCGTCCGACCGACAAGCCGTTCCTGATGCCGGTCGAAGACGTGTTCTCGATCTCGGGTCGTGGTACGGTCGTCACCGGCCGCGTCGAGACCGGCATCGTCAAGGTTGGTGAAGAAGTCGAGATCGTCGGCCTCAAGGACACCGCCAAGACCACCGTCACCGGCGTCGAAATGTTCCGCAAGCTCCTCGACCAGGGTGAAGCCGGCGACAACATCGGCGCGCTGGTTCGCGGCGTGAAGCGTGAAGAGGTCGAGCGTGGCCAGGTCCTCTGCAAGCCCGGTTCGGTCAAGCCGCACACCGAGTTCTCGGCCGAGGTCTACGTGCTGTCGAAGGACGAAGGCGGCCGTCACACGCCGTTCTTCGCCAACTACCGCCCGCAGTTCTACTTCCGCACCACCGACGTGACCGGCGAAGTGATCCTCCCCGAGGGCACCGAGATGGTCATGCCGGGCGACAACGTCACCCTGTCGGTCAAGCTGATCGCGCCGATCGCCATGGACGAAGGTCTTCGCTTCGCCATCCGCGAAGGCGGCCGGACCGTCGGTTCGGGGGTTGTCAGCAAGATCACGAAGTAATATAGGCCGCGCTCCCCGGGGGGATTCGTCTCCCCGGGGCCGGTTTTCAGCTGGTCGCCCCCTCTCTCGCCAGAGATGGGAAAGGGGAGGCGGCTGGTTTTGTTTTACGCTCTTTCGCATCGGTAAACGGACATGGACGCCCAGAATATCCGCATTCGTCTCAAGGCTTTTGATCACCGCGTACTCGATCAGGCCACTGGCGAAATCGCTGACACCGCTCGCCGCACCGGCGCGCTGATCCGGGGCCCCATTCCGCTTCCGACGCGCATCGAGAAGTTCTGCGTCAACCGCGGCCCGCACATCGACAAGAAGTCGCGTGAGCAGTTCGAGGTTCGCACCTACAAGCGCCTGCTCGACATCGTGCAGCCCAACGCGGCCACTGTCGACGCGCTGATGAAGCTGGACCTCGCGGCCGGCGTCAATGTCGAGATCAAGCTGGCCTGAGCCGCTTTATCGACTGAAGTTTCGAACCCTCGGGTTCACATTCCTTCCGGGCTTCGGCCCGGCTCTATAGCGGGGCAACCCGCCACAGGGACAGAGCCGCGGCTTTCCGCCAGCGGACACAAGGGATACCTCCGGCCGACCTTTCGGGGTCAGAAGCGGCCGGGAATGCGTCCCCCGTCTCGTCACTGCCTCGGCAGTGGCACCTGGCCCGGACGGGGCATGCATCACATTCGGGCCGGACACGCCTGTCGAGATGGTCTCGGCAGGCCTCTGTAGGAGAATTGATCATGCGCACCGGCGTGATCGCCAAGAAGGTGGGGATGACCCGCCTTTTCCAGGAGGACGGACGGCACGTGCCGGTTACCGTCCTGGCGCTGGAAGATTGCCAGGTGGTTTCGGTTCGCACCGCTGACCGTGACGGTTACGTCGCGGTCCAGCTCGGTGCCGGCGCCGCCAAGCAGAAGAACGTCGCCAAGCCGCAGCGCGAGCACTTCGCCAAGGCTGAAGTGCCGCTGAAGATGCAGGTCGCGGAATTCCGCGTGGCCGAGGACGCGCTCCTCGACGTCGGCGCGACGATCGCCGCCTCGCACTTCGTTGCCGGCCAGATGGTCGACATCACCGGCCACACCCAGGGCAAGGGCTTCCAGGGCGCGATGAAGCGCTGGGGCTTCGGCGGTATGCGCGCCACCCACGGTGTCTCGATCTCGCACCGTGCCCACGGTTCGACCGGTAACCGCCAGGATCCGGGCCGCGTCTTCAAGAACAAGAAGATGGCCGGTCACATGGGCGACCGCCAGCGCACCCAGCAGAACCTCGAAGTCGTCCGCACCGACGACGAGCGCGGCCTGATCTTCGTCAAGGGCTCGGTCCCGGGCGCGAAGAACTCGTGGCTGCTGGTTCGCGACGGCGTGAAGGTCTCGCGTCACGCCGAGGCTCCGTACCCCGCCGGCCTCAAGCAGGCTGCCAACAGCAACACCCCGGCCGCTGCCGACACCCCCGCGGAAGATACCGCGGCCGTCGAGGCGACCGAAGGTCAGGAGGGTTAAGCCCGTGAAGGTCAAGCTTTCCAACCTCGACGGTTCGGCCGGCAACGGCGAAGTCGAACTGAATGACGACGTGTTCGGCCTCGAGCCGCGCGCCGACATCATGCACCGCGTCGTCACCTGGCAGCTCGAAAACCGCCGCGGCATCGCCCGCGCGACCCGCGAGCGCTCGGACGTTGCCCGCACCGGCAAGAAGTTCGGCCGCCAGAAGGGTGGCGGTACCGCCCGTCACGGCGACCGCGCCGCGCCGGTGTTCATCGGCGGTGGTAAGGCTCACGGCGCCCGTCGCCGCGAGTTCAACATCTCGCTGAACAAGAAGGTCCGTGCCCTCGGCCTGCGCATGGCGCTGTCGTCGAAGGCGCAGGGCGGTCTGGTCATCGTCGAGAACCTCGACACCGATGCCAAGACCAAGGCGCTCGCCGCTCAGCTCGCCAAGGCGAACTGGGGCCGCAAGGTCCTCGTGATCGACGGCGAGGCGGTGAACGACAACTTCGCCAAGGCCGCGCGCAACATCGTCGGGGTCAACGTGCTCCCGGCCGTCGGCGCGAACGTCTACGACATCCTGAAGCATGATACGCTGGTGCTGACGCGCGCCGCTGTCGAAAAGCTGGAGGCGCGTTTCAATGGCTAAGGACGCAATCGACACGCGTCACTACGACGTGATCGTGGCTCCCCACATCACCGAGAAGTCGACGCTGCTCAGCGAGCACAACGCCGTGGTCTTCAAGGTTGCCGACAAGGCGACCAAGCCGGAGATCAAGGCTGCGGTCGAAGCCCTCTTCAATGTCAAGGTCACGGGCGTCAACACCCTGACCCAGAAGGGCAAGACCAAGCGCTGGAAGGGCAAGCCCTACAAGCGCTCGGACGTCAAGAAGGCTGTCGTGACCCTGGCTGCAGGCCAGTCGATCGACGTCACCAGCGGGATCTGAGGCGCACCATGGCACTCAAGAACTACAACCCGACCAGCCCCGCCCGGCGTGGCCTGATCCTCGTCGACAAGTCGGCGCTGTGGAAGGGCAAGCCGGTCAAGGCGCTGACCGAAGGCAAGCGCAAGACCGGTGGCCGCAACAACAAGGGCCACGTCACCTCGCGCGGCATCGCCGGCGGCCACAAGCAGAAGTATCGCTACATCGACTTCAAGCGTCGCAAGTGGGATGCCCCTGCCACCGTCGAGCGGCTCGAGTATGACCCGAACCGCACCGCGTTCATCGCGCTGGTGAAGTACGAGGACGGCGAGCTCGCCTACATCCTCGCGCCGCAGCGCCTTGCCATCGGCGACACCGTCGTCGCCGGCGAGAAGACCGACGTGAAGCCTGGCAACGCCATGCTGCTGTCGCAGATGCCGGTCGGCACGATCTGCCACAACGTCGAGATGAAGCCGGGCAAGGGCGGCCAGATCGCCCGTTCGGCCGGTACGTATGTCCAGGTCGTCGGTCGTGACCGCGGCATGGTCATCGTCCGCCTCAACTCGGGCGAGCAGCGCTACCTGCGCGGCGATTGCATGGGTACGGTTGGCGCGGTCTCGAACCCCGACAACCAGAACCAGAACCTCGCCAAGGCCGGTCGCGGCCGCTGGCTCGGCAAGCGTCCGCTGACCCGCGGCGTCGCCAAGAACCCGGTCGACCACCCGCACGGTGGTGGTGAAGGCCGGACCTCGGGCGGTCGTCACCCGGTCACTCCGTGGGGCAAGCCGACCAAGGGCGCGCGCACCCGCAACAACAAGCAGACGGACAAGATGATCATCCGTTCGCGTCACGCGAAGAAGAAGAGGTAACCGCCATGGCTCGTTCCGTCTGGAAAGGCCCCTTCGTCGACCTGCACCTGCTGAAGAAGGCGGAAGTGCAGCAGGATGCCGGCTCTCGCGCCGCTCCGATCAAGACCTGGTCGCGCCGCTCCACCATTCTCCCGCAGTTCGTTGGCCTGACGTTCAACGTCTACAACGGGCACAAGTTCATCCCGGTCTCGGTCAACGAGGACATGGTCGGCCACAAGCTCGGTGAATTCGCGCCCACGCGCACGTTCCCCGGCCACGCCGCCGACAAGAAGGGCAAGCGCTAATGGGCAAGGAAAAAGCTCCGCGCCGCGTGGGCGAAAAGGAAGCGCTGTCGGTCGGCACCCAGATCCGTGGGTCGGCCCAGAAGCTGAACCTCGTCGCTGCGCTGATCCGTGGCCGCCGTGCCGAAGACGCGATGAACATCCTCGCGTTCTCGACCAAGGCGATGGCCGTCGAAGCGCGCAAGGTGCTCGCCTCGGCGATCGCCAACGCGGAAAACAACCACAACCTGGATGTCGACGCGCTGGTCGTGGCGGAAGCCTCGGTTGGCAAGTCGATCACGATGAAGCGCTTCCACACCCGTGGTCGCGGCAAGTCGACCCGCATCCTGAAGCCGTTTTCGCGGCTCCGGATCGTCGTCCGCGAAGTCGAGGAGGCCTGATCATGGGTCACAAGTCGAACCCCATCGGTCTGCGCCTGCAGATCAACCGCACCTGGGACAGCCGCTGGTATGCCGAAGGCAAGAACTACCAGCAGATGCTCAAGGAAGACCTCCAGATCCGCAAGTACATCGTCGAGAACCTGCCCCAGGCAGCGATCTCGAAGGTGGTGATCGAGCGTCCCGCGAAGCTGTGCCGCGTGTCGATCTATGCCGCCCGTCCGGGCGTCATCATCGGCAAGAAGGGCGCTGACATCGAGAAGCTTCGTTCGAAGCTCGCGACGATGACCGGCAGCGACGTCAAGCTGAACATCGTCGAGATCCGCAAGCCGGAAATCGACGCCAAGCTCGTCGCCCAGGGCATCGCCGACCAGCTGGTCCGCCGCGTGGCGTTCCGCCGGGCGATGAAGCGCGCGATGCAGTCGGCGATGCGCCTCGGTGCCGAGGGCATCAAGGTGGTCTGCGGTGGCCGTCTCGGCGGTGCGGAAATCGCCCGCGTCGAGCAGTACCGCGAAGGCCGCGTGCCGCTGCACACCCTGCGTGCGCACATCGACTACGCCGAAGCCGAAGCGCTGACCACGTATGGCGTGATCGGCATCAAGGTCTGGGTGTTCAAGGGCGAGATCCTCGGCCACGACCCGATGGCGCAGGAGCGGCTGATGATGGAGGCTCAAACCTCCGGCGTCCGCCCGGCTCGCTAAGGTAGAGTAAGCACCATGCTGCAACCGAAGAAGACCAAGTTCCGCAAGCAGTTCAAGGGACGCATCCACGGCGACGCCAAGGGTGGCACGGACCTGAACTTCGGCTCGTACGGCCTCAAGGCCCTCGAGCCGGAGCGGATCACCGCCCGCCAGATCGAAGCGGCCCGCCGCGCGATCACGCGTCACATCCGTCGTCAGGGTCGTCTCTGGATCCGCGTCTTCCCGGACGTGCCGGTGTCGAAGAAGCCCGCCGAAGTCCGCCAGGGCAAGGGCAAGGGCTCGATCGAATACTGGGCTGCCCGCGTGAAGCCGGGCCGCGTGCTGTTCGAGCTCGACGGCGTTCCCGGTCCGCTCGCCGCGGAGGCTTTCAGCCGCGCCGCGATGAAGCTGCCGATCAAGACCAAGGTCATCGCCCGTCTCGGCGATACCTCGCACCTGGGAGGCGAATAATGGCCAACCGCACCGAAGACTTCCGCGCGAAGAGCGACGACCAGCTGTCGGCCGAGCTTGGCGAACTGAAGCGCGAGGCGTTCAACCTGCGTTTCCAGGCCGCGACCAACCAGCTCGAGCGTCCGGCCCGGATCAAGGAAGTCCGCCGCGACATCGCCCGCATCAAGACGCTGCAGACTGAGCGCTCTCAGTCGGCCAAGGCGTAAGGAGCACCATATGCCCAAGCGTATCCTGATCGGGACCGTGGTTTCCGACAAGACCGACAAGACCGTCGTCGTGCGTGTCGAGCGCAAGGTGAAGCACCCGCTGTACGGGAAGATCATCCGCCGCTCGAAGAAGTATCACGCTCACGACGAAGACAACGCCTTCAAGACCGGCGAGACCGTGCGGATCGAAGAGACCGCGCCGATCTCCAAGCTGAAGACGTGGAAGGTCGTCGACCGCGTCCAGGCCGGCAAGACTGCCGCCTTCGAAGCCGACGTCTGACCTTAAAGAGATTTGGAACTGCCGGACTGGTTCCGGCAAGCCAGTGAGAAGGAACCGGATCAATGATCCAGATGCAATCCAACCTCGACGTCGCTGACAACAGCGGTGCGAAGCGCGTCCAGTGCATCAAGGTGCTGGGCGGGTCGAAGCGCCGGACTGCCGGCGTCGGCGACATCATCGTGGTGTCGATCAAGGAAGCCCAGCCGCGCGCCCGCGTGAAGAAGGGCGACGTGCACCGTGCCGTCATCGTCCGCACCCGCAAGGACGTGCGCCGCGCCGACGGTTCGGTCATCCGCTTCGACAGCAACGCTGCCGTGCTCGTCAACAAGAACGAGGAGCCGATCGGCACCCGTATCTTCGGCCCGGTGGTCCGCGAACTGCGCGGCCGCGGGTTCATGAAGATCATCTCGCTCGCTCCGGAGGTGCTGTGATGGCTGCCGCCAAGATCAAGAAGGGTGACAGCGTCGTCGTCCGCTCGGGCAAGGACAAGGGCCGCACCGGCACCGTCCTCCAGGTCCTCCCCAAGGAGGACAAGGTGATCGTCTCGGGCGTCAACGTCGCCGTGCGCCACCGCAAGCCGAGCCAGGCGAACCCGCAGGGCGGGATCGACCGTTCGGAAGCGCCGATGCACGTCTCGAAGGTCGGCCTCGCCGATCCCAAGGACGGCAAGGCCACCCGCGTCCGTTTCGAAACCAAGGACGGCAAGAAGGTCCGCGTGGCCGTCAAGTCCGGGGAGACGATCGATGGCTGATGCCAAGTACACGCCGCGCCTGCGTACCAAGTACGACGCGGAGATCGCCAAGGCGATGACCGAGAAGTTCGGCTACAAGAACGCCCTCGAAGTTCCGAAGATCGAAAAGATCACGCTCAACATGGGCGTCGGCGAGGCGAGCCAGGACAAGAAGAAGGTCACCACTGCGGCGGCCGAAATGGAACTGATTGCGGGCCAGAAGCCCGTCATCACCAAGGCGAAGAAGTCGATCGCGCAGTTCAAGCTGCGCGAGGGCATGCCGATCGGTTGCAAGGTCACCCTGCGCCGCGAACGCATGTACGAATTCCTCGACCGCCTGATCACCATCGCGATGCCCCGCATCCGCGACTTCCGGGGCCTCAACCCCAAGTCGTTCGACGGACGCGGCAACTACGCGATGGGTCTGAAGGAGCAGATCATCTTCCCGGAGATCAGCTACGACCAGATCGAGAAGGTGCGGGGCATGGACATCATCGTCACCACCACCGCGAAGACCGACGACGAGGCGCGCGAGCTGCTTCGCCTGTTCGGTTTCCCGTTCCCGCAGGAAGCTGCTGAAGAGCAGCAGGCCGCGTGAAGCAGATTTGACAAAGAGAGCTTAAGTCCATGGCGAAACTGAGTTCCATCAACAAGAACGAGAAGCGCAAGAAGCTCGTTCAGAAGTACGCGGCGAAGTATGCCGCGCTGAAGGCCACGGCCGACGATGAGTCGCTCGACGAAACCGAGCGCCTGATCGCCCGTCTCAAGATGGCCGAGCTTCCGCGCAACGCGAACCCGACCCGGGTCCGCAACCGTTGCAACACCACCGGCCGTCCGCGCGGCTACTACCGCAAGTTCGGGCTTTGCCGCATCGAACTGCGCGATCTCGCCAACAAGGGGCTCATCCCCGGCGTGACCAAGTCGAGCTGGTAAGGATCAGACGATGGCATTGACCGATCCCCTGGGTGATATGCTCACCCGCATCCGCAACGGCCAGCAGGCGAAGAAGGACTCGGTCCTCTCGCCGGCGTCCAAGCTGCGTGCGCACGTGCTCGAAGTCCTCCAGCGCGAGGGCTACATCCGCGGTTTCTCGGAGGACGCCAGCGGCGCCCACCCGCAGCTGCGCATCGAGCTCAAGTACTTCGAGGGCCAGCCCGCGATCAAGCACGTGGCCCGTGTCTCCAAGCCCGGCCGCCGGGTCTACTCGGGTTCCAAGGAACTTCCGGTGATCCGCAACGGCCTTGGCATCACCATCGTCTCGACGCCGAAGGGCGTGCTTTCGGATGCCGAAGCACGCGCCCAGAACGTCGGCGGCGAAGTGCTGGCGGAGGTGTTCTGATGAGCCGCATCGGTAAAGTTCCGGTCGCGATCCCGGGCGGCGTCACCGCCGCTGCGGCGGATGGCGTGCTGACCGTGAAGGGGCCGAAGGGCACCCTCACGCTGAACATGCGCGACGAGATCAGCTACATCGTCGAAGACGGCCGCATCGTCGTCAAGCCGGCGAACGACAGCAAGTCCGCCCGTGCCTTCTGGGGCATGCAGCGCACGCTGGTTTCGAACTTGGTCACCGGCGTTACCGAGGGCTACACCAAGGTCCTCGAGATCACCGGCGTCGGCTATCGTGCCAACGCCCAGGGCAAGAACCTGAAGCTGCAGCTCGGCTACAGCCACGACGTCGACTACCCCGTGCCGGAAGGCATCGAGATCAAGACCCCGGACAACACCACGGTCGAAATCTCGGGCATCGACAAGCAGAAGGTCGGCCAGGTTGCCGCCGAGATCCGTCGCTGGCGCAAGCCCGAGCCTTACAAGGGCAAGGGCATCAAGTACCGCGGCGAGTACATCTTCCGCAAGGAAGGGAAGAAGAAGTAAGATGGCCAAGCTCTCCCTCTTCGATCGCCGCCGTCGCCGCGTCCGGACCGCGCTCAAGTCGCGTGCCGGTGGGCGTCCGCGCCTCTCGGTCCATCGCTCGGGCCGCCACATCTACGCCCAGATCATCGACGACGCCGCCGGCAAGACGCTGGTTGCGGCCTCGACGCTCACCAAGGGCCAGTTCGGCGCCAACGTCGACGCCGCGGCCAAGGTCGGCGCCGAGATCGCCGAGAAGGCGAAGGCTGCCGGCGTGACCACCGTGGTGTTCGACCGCGGCGGCTTCCTGTTCCATGGCCGCGTCAAGGCGCTGGCCGATGCCGCCCGCGAAAACGGGCTGGAGTTCTGAGCATGGCTGACGAAACCAACAACGAAGGCGGTATTGCCGTCGAGGCTGCTGCCCCGGAAGCAACCGGTGGCGAGCAGCAGCGCGAAGGTCGCGGCCGTGGTGGCCGCGGGCGCGGCGGCAACGACCGTGGCGGCCGTGACGGCGGCCGTGGCCGTGGTCGCGACGATCGCCGTGGCAACCGCGGTGGCGACGACGATGGTGGCGAAGAGCTGATCGAAAAGCTCGTCCACATCAACCGCGTCTCGAAGACCGTGAAGGGCGGCAAGCGCTTCGGCTTCGCCGCGCTGGTCGTGGTCGGCGACGGCAAGGGCCGGGTCGGCTTCGGCAAGGGCAAGGCTCGCGAAGTGCCGGAGGCGATCACCAAGGCGACCGCCGCCGCCAAGCGTGCGATGGTCCGCGTTCCGCTCAAGGAAGGCCGCACCCTCCATCATGACGGCCGTGGCCACTTCGGCGCCGGCAAGGTCAACGTCCGCTCGGCCCCGGCCGGGACCGGGATCATCGCGGGTGGCCCGATGCGCGCCGTCTTCGAGAGCCTGGGCGTCGCCGACGTCGTGACCAAGTCGGTCGGGACCTCGAACCCCTACAACATGATCCGCGCCACCTTCGACGCGCTGACCAGCCAGACTTCGCCGAAGTCGGTGGCCCAGCGTCGTGGCAAGAAGGTCGCCGACCTGCTCGGTCGCGGCGGCGCCTCTGCGGCCGAGGCGGAAGCCGAAGCTGCGGCCATCGTGGAGTAACAGGCATGGCGAAGATCAAGATCAAGCAGATCGGTTCGCCGATCCGCCGTCCGGAAAGCCAGAAGAAGGTCCTTATCGGCCTCGGGCTCGGCAAGATGCACCGCGTGGTCGAGGTGGAAGACACCCCGGAAGTGCGCGGCGCGATCGCCAAGCTCCCGCACATGGTAGCGGTGGTCGACTGAGCCTTCCGGCCCGGTTGCAAACGAACAGATGCCCCGGCAGCGATGCCGGGGCATTTTTTCGTCCGGAATGTACGGACCGGCTTGCGGTTGGGTGTTAACGTTCCATAACTGCAGTCAGCGGAATGGAGTGTCCGCTTGGGGTAACACATGCCGCGGGAAACGCAGCTCAGGGAAATCTTCGATGCGCTGGGCGATGGCCTGTTCATAGCGGACAGCGCCGGACGCTACATCGACGCCAATCGCGCCGGCTGCGAGATGATGGGTTACACCATCGACGAGCTGTGCGAGCTGGACTTGCCCGATGTCCTCGATCCCTCGGAGCGAGACAAGCTTCCGGCGACGATCGCGGGCTATGCCGACGGCAAGGTCACGCTCAGCGAGTGGCTGTTCCGCCGCAAGGACGGCAGCACCTTCATCGGTGAACTGGTCGGCGGGCAACTACCCGACGGCCGCTTCCAGAGCATCGTGCGCGACATTACCGAGCGCCGCCGCCGCGAGCAGCGCGAGGAGTGGCTCAAGCGCGAAGCCTCGCACCGCGCCAAGAATGTCCTTGCTGTGGTCCAGGCCGTTGCCCGGCAGACGGCTGCCAGCCGGCCCGATGCTTTCATCGAAACGCTGGAAAAGCGGATTGCCTCGCTGGCCGCGTCGCACGACCTGCTGGTTCGCAACGGGTGGGGGGAGACGGATCTCGCCGCGCTGGTCGAGGCGCAGCTTGCTCCGTTCGAGGCGCACGATCATCAGCGTCTGGACATCAGCGGAGAGCCGGTCGTGATCGGCCCCGAGGCGGCGCAGACCCTGGGCATGGTGCTTCACGAACTGGCCACCAACGCATCGAAATACGGGGCGCTCTCCATACCCGAGGGCAGCGTGGCGATATCCTGGAGGGTTCAATCCGGCGAGGACGGAGCGGCACTGACGCTGTCATGGACGGAGAGAGGCGGTCCCCCGGTTGCCGCGCCCGCGCGCACAGGGTTTGGCAGCCGCCTGGTTTCGCGCATGGCCTCGACCGCCTTGCGCGCCACCATAACGCAGGACTGGCGGCCAGAGGGCCTGGCCTTGGCTCTCGTCTGCCCGGTGGAGGCAATCCGCGGCTAGCGCTACAGCGTGACCAGGGCCCCGGTCACTCCGCCGACCAGCACCAGCAGCGGCGTGATCCACTTCTTGCGGACCTTTACCACGATCACCAGCGCCGCCGCGAACAGCGCCGTGGCGAGGATCGGGGCACTCACCTGCGCGCCCGTGGACCGGCCGAGCTGGAGCCAGGTCGCGCCGATCACGCCGACGACCGCGGCGGCCACGCCGGCGAGGAACTGGTGGAGTGCGGGGTTCTCGACGATCGCCTCGAGCCGCTCGTAAAGCACCAGCGAGAACCCGAATGCGGGCAGGAACATCCCGAGCGTGATCGCCACCGCGCCTTCGAAACCTCCGGCGAGGTACCCGGCGAAGGTCGCGAAGATCACCAGCGGCGCGGGCAGGGTGCCGGCGAGCGCCACCCCGTCGAGGAAGTTGCCGTCCGACAGCCAGCCGCGTCCGACCGTGTCGGCACGGACATAGGGGATCGCGGTATAGGCCCCGCCGAACGTCAGCAGCCCGCCTTTGAGCCCGGCCACGAACAGGGCGAGCAACGTCGGGGCGGTGTGCTCCAGCGCGGGAACACCCGTTATCGCGGGCGGCGTGGTCAGCGCCCACGCCAGCGCGACCGCCACCGCCAGCGCGAGTGCGGCGAGCGCCTTGCGCCCCGCCAGCGCGCTTACGAGGCCGCCGCCGACCAGCGGGATCCAGAAGGGCACGCCCAGCAGCGTCGCGGCGAAGCCCGATCCGGCTACCAGCCACAGCAACCGGTTCTCCAGCGCGTGCTTCCCGATTCGCCAGACGGCACTGAGGATCACCGCGAGGACCACGACCTGCACGCCCAGCATCACGCCCGCGGCGAGCGGCATCCCGATCCATTCACGGTAAAGCCAGCCCGCGAGCAGCATCAGCACAAACCCCGGCAGCATGAAGCCGAGCCCCGCCAGCAGCCCGCCGATCCGCCCGCGCGCCATCATCCCCATGTGGACGCACAACTCGTGCGCTTCGGGCCCGGGCAGCGCCTGCATCACCGCAAGCAGGCGGTTGAACCGGGCCGGGGAGACCCAGCGCTCCTCCTCGACCAGCGCGTGGCGGATCATCCCGATCTGCGCGACCGGCCCGCCGAATGCGAGGCAGCCGAAGCGCAGGAACTTCGCGAACAGGGCGGGGAGGGAGAGGTGGGGTGTGCGGAATTCTTCGGTCGTCATAAACAAGCGCGCTCCTCCCGCGCGGGGGCGGGTGATGGAGCGGACCTTGGGTGGCCGAAGCAACCTGACCGGGCGTCCGCAGGGCCCGGTATCAAAAGCATAGCGGGGAGAGTCGGGCCGGGGAAGGGCATTTTTGCGTCAGATAACGAGCACGCAGATGGGTGCCTATCAGTAGATATGTGGACATTTGTGGAATTTACCGCAGCGCAGCACCGTCTGGTCGCTTACCCAATTGCCTATCGAAAGTTAAGCCATCTCTGTCCTCGGGTGGCCCGCCAGTATGCTCCGCTGATCGATATCGTCCGTTGCGGTGCTGCGCTTTCGGTTGCGCTGTTCCACCTCGGCGCCACCTGGCCGCACTCGAGCCGGCCTCTGCTCGAGCAGTTGTCCTATCCCGGTCCGCAATCGGGCAACCCCTGGTTCCACGCCGGTTTCATCGGGGTCGAGGTTTTCTTCGTCATCAGCGGCTATGTGATCGCGGGCTCCGCGGTTGGACGGAACGCACGCGACTTTGCCATCGGCCGGGCGCTACGCCTGCTGCCGCTGCTATGGCTCTCGGTGGTCATCGGGCTGGTGGTCTTTGCCTTGGCGGGCGTGCCGCTAGGCGACCTTGTGAAGCGTGCGGCAGGAAGCGCGTTCCTCGTTCCGGGAGGGCCTTATCTCGACGACGTGGTCTGGACACTCGTGGTAGAGGTCATGTTCTACGCCGCAGTGGGAGCCTTGCTGCTCGTCACTGGCCCGCGCATCGCCCAGGCGTTGCCGGTGCTGGCGCTGGGCCTTGCCCTGGCCAGCCTCCTCAATCTCTCTGCCGAGCTGGCGGGCTTCCGTTTCGGCAATCTCCTGCCGCAATTGCTGCTGCTGCGCCACGGCGGGTTCTTCGCGCTCGGCATCCTGATATGGAGCGTCACCGCGCAAGGAAAGCGGCCGGGCTTCGCCATGGTTCTCGCACTGGCCAGTTGCCTGCTGGAGATCGTCCAGATCATGGGCACCCGCAATGCAGACGCCGGAACCGATTACGGAGTGGCCGTACCCGCGCTGCTTTGGGCGGCGGCAGTGGGAGTCATCTGGTACGGCGCCGCGAATCCCAGGGACCGCGCGGCACGCTGGGTCCGCACGGCGGGGTTGATGACGTATCCGATCTACCTGCTCCACCAGACGGTGGCCGGCGGGCTTGCTGCGCAACTGGCGGCAGCGGGCGTGCCGCTGGTTCTGGCCGCGTCGCTGGGCATGGCGCTGCTGCTCGCGCTTTGCTGGGTGCTGGTCGAACGTGTCGAACCCTGGGTGCGGCCGCTGTTCCAGCGCGGGCTGGAGCGGATTGTTCCCGGCCGGAGAGCAGTTCTCGCGCGCACTTGAATGCATCCCGCAACGCGAGTGGGCAAGATCAACTTGCCAGCCCGTGGTCCAATGCGCCATGCGGCGCCCATGCAGCACGCGACCCGGCATTACGTGACCCTTGACGCCATGCGGGGCATTGCCGCGCTCAACGTCACGTTTCTCCACGCGCGGGCGATGCTGCTGGGGGGCGGGGAAGACCATCTGGGGCTGGCGCTCAGCGTCGATTTCTTCTTCGTTTTGTCAGGTTTCGTGGTCGCTCACGCCTATGGCGGGAAACTTCGTGGCGGCATGGGCGTCGGAGACTATCTGGCGAGGCGCGTCATCCGTCTTTATCCCCTGGCCATCATCGGAACGACGCTGGGGCTGCTGGCCGCGCTGATTGCGGGCATCGGTGCCCCGCTCGCCAATTATGCGTTCAACGTGTTGGCCCTGCCGTCGCCGTTCACCGGCGGCACCGGTGCATTCCCGATCAACCCGCCGCTGTGGTCCTTGTTTATCGAGCTGATCCTGTCGGTGCTTTTCCTGGGACTGTTCCGCTTGCCGGTCGGCGGCCTGGTTGTGGTTGCCGGCGTTTCGCTGGCCTTGTTTGCGATCTCTTACCTCACGGTGGGCGCATACCCCATGATCGGCCGCAACCCGTGGTCGCTGATCGGGGTGCTGGCCCGAGGGATCGGCCCGTTCGCTTGCGGCATGATCATCCAGCGCTTCGCGCACGCGCCGGGCCTGAAGCGAGCGTTCTGGCCGCTGGCCGGCCTGACCCTCCTGATCCTCGCGGCACCGATACCGATGACGATGCCGCCTGCGTTGCCTGCGGTGTACCTCCTGTTTCCACTCGTCATCCTTGCCGGGGCGCAGGTTGACGGGTTTCCGCTGGGTCGGTTTCTCGGTGAGATCTCCTATCCGCTCTATATCCTGCATTGGCCGATCCTGAAGCTTGCCGAGCTGACGATCGGGCCGGGGATGCTTGCCATGGTCGGAGGCTGCACGGCGTGCGTGGTGTTGAGCTGGCTGGTGGGCCGGCACATCGACGCGCCGGTCCGGACCATCCTGACGCGCTTCTGGCGAGGCAGGTCTTTGCGCGAGGCCTGACGGCTAGGTCCTGCGCCGCTCCTGATGCTCAATTCATCTGCGGGACCGGCTCTGCTCCCACATGCGCCCGGCCGATGCGCAGCGGGACGAGCAGGACCGTCGACAGCGCGCACAGTCCAGCCGCGAGGGCGAGGACGAACTTGAGGTTGTCGGTCCCGCCCATCCAGGCAAACAGCATCGCGCCAAACGACACCGGCAGGTTGCTGATCGAGTTGTAGAGGGTGAACTGGGTCGCGGCGACCTCGGGCCGGCAGAGCTGCATCCGCAAGGGGTTGGAGCAGACGCTCGTCAGCATGTTCAGGGCGGCGTAGACCCCGGTCGTGACGATGAAGACCGCGCCGATGGTCCAAAGCGACTGGCCGGCCAAAAGGAACAGGGCAAGCCCGCCGAACAAGGCCGTCACCAGCATCGATGCACCGCGGGCACCGAGCCGGACGGTCAGGAAGCTGCCGATCGCGATCGAGGCGATCGCCATCACCAGATCGGCGGTCGAAATCATGCTGGAGTAGCTCGCGGTGGTATAGGCGAGGAAACCGGTGGCGAGCAGTGGCCACAAGGCGGTGAGCATGCCGCCGGCTGTCCGCTGCAGGGCCGACGCGGCGATCAGGATCAGGCTGTCGCGCCCGAACAGCGCCTTCAGAGAAAGGAGCGCGACCTTGAGCAGGTTGTCGGGCTGGACCGCGCGGTTGATCTCTGAGGCCTCGCCCGCGCTCCACGGCAAGAGACGCTCGCCCGGGCGCTCACGCAGGAAAATCGCATAAAGCGTGATCGCGGCAATGACCGGGAGGAACGCGAAAAACGCGGTCTCGCTGCCCCAGGTCTGCAGGGCATAGCCGCTCGCGGCGCCCGCGATCGCGCGTCCCACCGTTTGCCCGCCGAACATGAACGAACTGGCCGGGCCTTGCTCGATCTCCGGGATGATGTCGACCGCGAGGCCGTCGACCGCCACGTCCTGGATCGCCGCGCCCGCGCCGATCAGGAACACCACCTGGACCAGAAGCTCGATGTCGTCCGGATCGGGGGCGGCAAAGGCGGCGAGGGCAAAGCCGGCCATCATCAGGCCCTGCGCGAGGATGAGCCATGCCCGCCGCCGGCCCATCGGCAGATAGGAATAGCGGTCCATCAGGGCCGCGGGGATGAACTTGAAGCTCCACGGCAGGTAGGCGGTGGCGACGAGCGCCGCGACGTCTTCCGCCCGGCCGCCGTTTGCAGCGACCCACGCGGGAAGGGCTATGACCGAAATGCCGACCGGTAGGCCCTGGCCGAAGTAGAGGAGGAAGAAGCTGAACAGCCGCACCGTGCGGCTTTCCGAAAGTACGAGCCCGCCCGCGCCTGCCTGTGCCATCACCTGACCCCGTCTGATGCCCCCGATAGCGATGCTACGCAGATATTGGACAGGCTGGCAAACCTTCCCGGTTTCCGGGCCCGGAAATGCGGGGGTGACAAAGCGGGCCTGCGCCGCTAAGGGCCCGCACTTCCATCAACGCGCGACAAAAGCGAAAGCGAGTGCACGATCATGACCAAGCTCAACGAACTTCGTGACAACAATGGCGCCCGCAAGGGCCGGATGCGGGTCGGCCGCGGTATCGGCTCGGGCAAGGGCAAGACCGCCGGGCGCGGCCAGAAGGGTGCCAAGGCGCGTTCGGGCGTCTCGGTCAACGGGTTCGAAGGCGGCCAGATGCCGCTCCACATGCGCATCCCGAAGCGCGGCTTCAACAACATCTTCGCCAAGGACTATGCCGAGGTGAACCTGGGCATGATCCAGAAGTTCATCGACGCCGGCAAGCTCGACGCGGGCAAGACCATCGACCATGACGCGCTCAAGGCCGCCGGCCTCGGCCGTGGCGGCAAGGACGGCGTGCGCCTGCTCGGCAAGGGTGCGTTCACGGCCAAGGCGACCTTCAAGGTCGCCGGCGTTTCGGCCGGTGCCAAGGCCGCGGTGGAAGCCGCCGGTGGTTCGGTCGAGCTTCCCGAGGCCGGTCCGAGCGAACACGAGAAGAAGACCGCTCGCCGCGAGGCGAACAAGGCCGCCAAGGCCAAGTAAGGAAACGGCCCCCGCGACGAAAGTCGCGGGGATTTCCACGCCGTGGGGGTTCGACATCCCTGCGGCGTCCCTATATGGGGCTTTCCTGAAAGCCGGTGGCCTGCAAGACGGCCCGGCACCCAAGCAAGGCTGACATCCCGTCATGGCATCACGCGCCGACAATATCGCGAGCAACCTCAACCTCGCGAACTTCTCCAAGGCGACCGAGCTGAAGAACCGCATCTGGTTCACGATCGGCGCGCTGATCGTCTTCCGGTTCCTGAGCTTCGTGCCGCTGCCGGGCGTCAATCCGCTGATCCTGCAGTCGCTCTACGCCCAGACCAAGGGCGGGATCCTCGACCTGTTCAACGCCTTCTCGGGCGGCAGCCTCGAGCGCATGAGCCTGATCGCGCTCGGCGTGATGCCCTACATCACCGCCTCGATCGTCGTGCAGCTCGCCGCCTCGCTCCACCCGGCGCTCGCGTCGCTGAAGAAGGAAGGCGAAAGCGGGCGCAAGAAGCTCAACCAGTACACCCGCTACGGCGCCGTCGCGCTGACCGCGCTGCAGGGCTGGTTCCTCGCCTCGGGCCTCGAGGCCTATGGCGCGTCGAGCGGTCTCCAGGCGGTGGTCAACCCCGGCATGCTGTTCCGCGTCGGCGCGGTCATCTCGCTCATCGGCGGGACCATGTTCCTGCTGTGGCTCGGCGAGCAGATCACCAGCCGCGGCATCGGCAACGGCGTGTCGCTGATCATCATGGCCGGCATCGTCGCGCAGATGCCGACGTTCATCGCCAACCTGTTCGAAGGCGGCCGCACCGGCTCGATCAGCCCGTTCGTCATCGTCGGCATGGTGCTGCTCGTCGTCGTGCTGGTCCTGATCATCTGCTTCTTCGAGCGCGCGCAGCGACGGCTGTTGATCCAGTATCCCAAGCGCGCCACGCAGCGCGGGATGATGCAGGCGGACCGCAGCCACCTTCCGCTCAAGATCAACACCGCCGGCGTGATCCCGCCGATCTTCGCCAGCTCGCTGCTGCTGCTGCCGCTGACCATCACCCAGTTTGCGGGCAACTCGGTTTCGCCCGACAGCACGATGGGCAACGTGATCGTGACGCTCAACCAGTACCTCGGCCACGGCAAGCCGCTGTACATGGCGCTCTATGCGGCGGGGATCATCTTCTTCTGCTTCTTCTACACCGCGGTTGTCTTCAACCCGGAAGAGACGGCGGACAACCTCAAGCGGAACGGCGGGTTCATCCCCGGCATCCGCCCGGGCAAGAACACGGCGACATACCTCGACTACGTCCTGACCCGCATCACCGTGATCGGCGCGGCCTATATCACGCTGGTCTGCGTCGTGCCCGAATGGGTCATCGCCGAGACGGGCATGAAGCTGTTCTTCGCCGGCGGCACCAGCTTGCTGATCGTGGTCAACGTGACCGTCGACACCATCACCCAGATCCAGTCGCACCTGCTGGCGCACCAGTACGGCGACCTGATCAAGAAGGCCAAACTCAAGGGGCGGCTGCGCTAAGCGCAGCGCCGCAGGGAAGGGGACCCCCGCGTGAATATCATCCTCCTCGGACCGCCGGGCGCCGGCAAGGGCACCCAGGCGCAGCGCCTGGTCGACAAGTTCGGCATGAAGCAGCTGTCGACCGGTGACATGCTCCGCGCCGCGGTCAAGGCCGGCACGCCGGTCGGGCTCCAGGCCAAGGCAGTGATGGACGCGGGGGGGCTGGTGTCGGACGAGATCGTCTCGGCGCTGATCGGCGACGAGCTCGACGCGATGCCCGCCAGCCAGGGCGCGATCTTCGACGGCTATCCGCGCACCGCGCCCCAGGCCCATTCGCTCGACGGCATCCTCGAGAGCCGCGGGCGCACGCTTGCCCACGTGATCGAGCTGGCCGTCGATGAAGACGCGCTGGTCGAGCGCATCACCGGCCGCTTCACCTGCGCGAGCTGCGGCAAGGGCTACCACGACAAGTTCGAGCAGCCCAAGGTTGCCGGCACCTGCGACAAGTGCGGCGGGCACGAGTTCAAGCGCCGTCCCGACGACAACGAGGAAACCGTGCGCACGCGCATGGCCGAATACCGCGCCAAGACCGCGCCGATCCTGCCGATCTACGAAGCACGCGGCATCGTCGCCCGTGTCGACGGCATGGCCGACATGGACGCGGTGACCGCCCAGATCGAGGCGATCCTCAAGAGCTGAGGCGGACCGGCGCGGGCGGGAACTCACTGCTTCAAGCGCTGCGCTATGCCGCTCTGGGCACCCGCCTCCGCGGGTGCGCGCCTGCTTTCAATTCAAACCCCCGGGCGTCCCGGCGCAGGCGGGGACCCAGTGGTTTTGGCTTTGCGTTCGCCTGTTGCGCGACGCCACCGCAGCGTTGCCACCGCCCCGGCGCATGGTAAGGATGCCGCTTCCCCGATCGGAGCCCCATCGATGCGCCACGTCCTGCCCGCCCTTGCCGCCGCATTGATCCTCGCCGCACCGGCCCGCGCCGATGTCGTGCAGAAGAGCGAGGGCGGCTTCGTCAGCCGCAACACGGTCGAGGTCGCCGCCAGCCCCGAAGCGGTCTGGTCCGCGCTGGTCCAGCCGAAGGAGTGGTGGAACAAGGCCCACACCTATTCGGGCGACGCCGCCAACCTCACCATCGATACGGTTGCCGGCGGCTGCTTCTGCGAGGCGATCCCGGTGGTGAAGGGCGCGCCGGTGTGGCAGCGCCCCGGCGCGGTCGAGCACATGCGGGTAATCAACGTGATGCCCGGCGAGGTCCTGCGGATGACCGGCGCGCTCGGCCCGCTCCAGTCGGAGGCGGTCAAAGGCGTGCTGACGATCACGCTCAAGAAGACCGAAAAGGGCACCCGCGTGCTCTTCGAATACGTGGTCGGCGGATACATGCGCTACCCGGTCGACCAGATCAGCGTGGCGGTCGACAAGGTCATGCTCGAGCAGATCGGGCGGCTTGCGCTGAAGGTCGATCCCGCCGCGACCGGGCGCGGCACGCTGGCGGGCCCTCCTGCACCGGCAAGGCCCGCCGGTCCCCCGGTCCCCGCCGACATTAAGCCCGCGCCCAAGGCGGAGCCGGACCCCGCTCTTCTGAAGGATGCGCCGAAGCTCGAGGCGAAGCCCGCTCCTGCGGCAGCACCCGCCGCGCCGCTTGCCAAGCCGGAACCGAAGCCAGCACCGAAATTCGTCCCGGCACCGCTCGAACCGGTGGCGATCCCCCCGGCCGGCTCGCCGCTCGAGGCCGAGGAAAAGGCCAAGGGTGCCGAGGCCGCGGCCGCGCTCGACGCGTTGACCGCGCCGAAGGCTCCCGCCGCCGCGCCTAAGGCTGCTCCCGCCCCCGCAAAGGCCGAACCGCCGATGCCGATCCCGATGGCCTATGCGACGCGAACCCTGCTGCTGCTGGATCCGGCCAAGCCGAACGAGTGGGTGGACGAGGCGCGCAAGCCCGTCCTGCTCGCCTTCCTCGGCGGCGCGGAAGCGAAGCTCTCGGCTCAGCTCGCCGCCGCCAGCGAACCGGACAACAAGGGCAAGGCGGCGATCTGCTCCTGCACCGGGCGGTTGGAGACCCGCGAGGGCAAGGAGACGTTCGTCGTCCTCGACGGGACCGTCACCTTCCGCTGACGGCGTGCGCGGGCGCACTGTCGCGCCGTGAAAAAGGCGCTATTCTGCCACCCACAACAAAGCGCGACTCGGAACGGCCGTGGACAGGCCCGGGATACGCGACGGACGGGGCGCAATCGTGATTTTGTCACGCCGGGCTGCACATGCAGCCCCGCGCACAGGGGAGAATACCGTGGCTTTAACCGATCACGTCGACCTGCCGACCTTCATGGAGGGCGTGCGCAGGCGCAATCCCGGGCAGCCGGAATTCGCGCAAGCGGTCCAGGAAGTCGCCGAGGATATCTTCGAGTTCATCCAGGACAAGGAAGAGTACCACTCGCAGCAGATCCTGCGCCGCATTGCCGAGCCTGACCGGATCGTCTCGTTCCGCGTCTGCTGGGAAGACGACAACGGCAATATCCGCGTCCAGCGCGGCTGGCGCGTCCAGAACAACAACGCGATCGGCCCCTACAAGGGCGGCATCCGCTTCCACCCGTCGGTGACGGAATCGGTGCTCAAGTTCCTGGCGTTCGAGCAGACCTTCAAGAACGCGCTCACCGGCCTGCCGATGGGCGGCGGCAAGGGCGGCTCGAACTTCAACCCGAAGGGCAAGTCGACGCGCGAGATCATGCGCTTCTGCCAGTCGTTCATGACCGAGCTGTACCGCCACATCGGCGCCGACATCGACGTCCCCGCAGGCGACATCGGCGTGGGCGGGCGCGAGATCGGCTACATGTTCGGCCAGTACAAGCGCATCACCAACGAGTTCACCGGCGTGCTCACCGGCAAGGGTCTCGAATGGGGCGGCTCGCTGATCCGCACCGAGGCGACCGGTTACGGCGCGGTCTACTTCATGGAGAACATGCTGGCGACCCGCGGCGACGGGGTGAAGGGCAAGACCGCCGTCATTTCGGGCTCGGGCAACGTCGCCACGCACGCAGCGGAGAAGATCACCCAGCTTGGCGGCAAGGTGCTCACCCTGTCGGACTCGGGCGGCTTCATCCACGATCCCGACGGGATCGACCAGGAGAAGATCGACTACGTCAAGCACCTCAAGAACGTGAAGCGCGGGCGCATCCAGGAATACGTGACCAAGTATCCGGGCGCGAGCTTCGTCGAGGGCAAGACCCCGTGGGGCGTCAAGTGCGACCTCGCGCTGCCCTGCGCGACGCAGAACGAACTGCTTGGCGACGATGCCCGCACCCTCGTCGCCAATGGGGTGATCGCGGTTTCGGAAGGCGCCAACATGCCGACCGACCTCGACGGCGTCCACGTCTTCAAGGCCGCCAAGATCCTCTACGCCCCGGGCAAGGCTTCGAACGCTGGCGGCGTCGCGGTCTCCGGCCTCGAAATGTCCCAGAACTCCGGCCGCCGCTCGTGGTCGGAAGCCGAGCTGCAGCAGCTGCTTAAGGACATCATGGCCGGCATCCACAAGTCTTGCGAAACCTACGGCAAGCAGGGCGACTACATTGACTACGTGAAGGGCGCGAACATCGCCGGCTTCAAGAAGGTCGCCGACGCGATGCTGGCGTTCGGCGTGGTGTGATTTTTACGCTGAGTGTTGGGTAAGGAAAGGGGCGTCTCCGGGAGGGGGCGCCCCTTTCCCTTTTGGAAATTCGCTGTCCTACAAGCGACCGACCTGCCACACCCGGAGCGCTCTTTCGCATCGTCAATCCGCCCTCCTGCAGTCTCAAGGGGAGGGTGCGTCCTCCTCCTCTGGACACTGTCAACTTCGTCAACTTGTTCAGCTGCGGGCGCGCAACGCTGGCAATGCGCCATGCCGCCCCGGCACCTTCCGCCCTTTGACCTCCACCCCAAATTCCGCTATGCAGACCCCAGCGCCACCCAGCCGCGCGGATTGCGGCAGGTCCTGCATATTTGCGGGCCGCTGGCTGTTGACGCATCTTTCGAAAACGCCTAAGCGCCCCTTTCACTCGAAACAGGCGGTCGATTCCGGCAGGCTTTGCAGCCCTCGGTTTTTTCGCGTTTTTCGTGTGTTCGCTATGAGATGGGGACCGCGCCAGCCGTCCCTGTGGAGCAGGAGAATCAAGTGGCTCGTATTGCCGGGGTCAACATCCCCACCAACAAGCGCGTGATCATCGCGCTGACCTACATTCACGGTATCGGCCCCAAGTCGGCCAAGGATATCGCCGACAAGCTGGGTATCGAACACACCCGCCGCGTGTCGGACCTCTCGGACCAGGAAGTCCTCCACATCCGCGAGGCGATCGACTCCGAATACACCGTCGAGGGCGATCTTCGCCGCAACACGGCGATGAACATCAAGCGTTTGATGGACCTCGCCTGCTACCGCGGCCTGCGTCACCGCAAGGGCCTGCCGGTTCGCGGCCAGCGCACCCACACCAACGCCCGCACCCGCAAGGGCAAGGCCAAGCCGATCGCCGGCAAGAAGAAGTAAGGCGCGCTAGCCCATCTCGGGCAGCGCCTTTTCCTTCCAGTTTCTCGACAGGATATTCGAAATGGCTCGCGAACCTCAGCGTATCAAGCGGCGGGAGCGCAAGAACATCACCAGTGGTGTCGCGCACGTCAATGCCAGCTTCAACAACACCATGATCACCATCACCGACGCCCAGGGCAATGCGATCAGCTGGTCCTCGGCCGGCATGATGGGCTTCAAGGGCAGCCGCAAGTCGACCCCGTATGCCGCGCAGGTCGCGGCCGACGATGCCGGCAAGAAGGCTGCCGAGCACGGCGTCCGCACCCTCGAAGTCGAGGTCAAGGGCCCCGGCTCGGGCCGTGAGAGCGCCCTGCGCGCCCTCCAGGCGGTCGGCTTCACCATCACTGCGATCCGTGACGTGACCCCGATCCCGCACAACGGCGTTCGTCCGTCGAAGCGGCGTCGCGTCTGATCCTGCACGGCAGGCGAGGGACGCTTCGCCTGCCCAATAATTCACCGGCTGCGGCGTCCCTCATGCCGACAGCCGGTATCCTCGCTAGACCCTAGGGGAATTCCATGACTGTCAACATCAAGAACTGGCAGGAACTGAAGAAGCCGAACTCCCTGGAGATCAAGCCCGGCAACGACGCCAAGCGCCGCGCGACCTTCGTCGCCGAACCGCTTGAGCGCGGCTTCGGCCTGACGCTGGGCAACGCGCTGCGCCGCGTGCTCCTCTCCTCGCTCCAGGGCGCGGCCGTGACCTCGATCAAGATCGAGAACGTGCTCCACGAATTCTCGTCGCTTGCCGGCGTGCGCGAAGACGTGACCGACATCGTCCTCAACGTGAAGCAGATCGCGCTGAAGATGCAGGGCGAGGGGCCGAAGCGCCTCCAGCTCTCCGCCACCGGCCCGGCCGAGGTCAAGGCCGGCGACATCGCCGTGACCGGCGACATCGAGGTCATGAACAAGGACCTGGTGATCTGCCACCTCGACGAGGGCGCCAGCTTCAACATGGAGCTGACCTGCGACACCGGAAAGGGCTATGTCCCGGCCGTGTCGAACCGTCCGGCCGACGCGCCGATCGGGCTTATCCCGGTCGACTCGCTGTACTCGCCGGTCCGCCAGGTCAGCTACAAGGTCGACAACGCCCGCATCGGCCAGGAGCTTGACTACGACAAGCTCAGCCTCTCGGTCGAAACCGACGGCACGATCACCCCGGAAGACGCCGTGGCCTATGCCGCGCGCATCCTCCAGGACCAGCTCGCGCTGTTCGTCCACTTCGAGGACGTCGTGCCGCAGGGCCACGTTCCGTCGATGGCCGGCCTTGCCGCGCATGCCCCGGAAGAGAGCGACACCAACCAGCTCAACCGCTACCTCCTCAAGAAGGTGGACGAGCTGGAACTGTCGGTCCGTTCGGCCAACTGCCTCAAGAACGACAACATCATCTACATCGGCGACCTGGTCCAGAAGACCGAGGCCGAGATGCTCCGCACGCCGAACTTCGGCCGCAAGTCGCTCAACGAGATCAAGGAAGTCCTGAGCTCGATGGGCCTGCGCCTCGGCATGGACATCCCCGGCTGGCCGCCTGAGAACATCGAGGAAATGGCCAAGAAGCTCGAACAGGAGCTGCTGGGCTAATGGAGCGGCGCCCCCGCGAAGGCGGGGGCCTCGTGCCGTTGCACGGTTCCTCTCGAACTGCCTGAGGTCCCCGCCTCCGCGGGGACTCACATGGGGTTCGCGGATAACGAATGGGGAATGGGCTGGCCCCTTAACCAGCCTGGACCGGGGTACCTGATACGGCCCCCTTACGAACGAAGGAAAGAACATGCGTCACAAGCTGGGCCAGCGGAAGCTGGGTCGTACCTCGTCGCACCGGATCGCGATGCTCCGCAACATGGCGGCCGCGCTGATCAAGCACGAGCAGATCACCACCACCACGCCGAAGGCGCGCGAACTGCGTCCCTACGTCGAAAAGCTGATCACGCTGGCCAAGAAGGGCGGCCTTTCGAACCGTCGTCTCGCCCATGCCCGCCTGCTCGACGAGACGCAGGAGCAGAAGCTGTTTTCCGTGCTGGCCGAGCGTTACGCCGGCCGCAGCGGCGGCTACACCCGCATCATCAAGGCCGGCATCCGCGCTTCGGACGCCGCCCCGATCGCTGTGATCGAGCTGGTTGACCGTGACACCTCGGCCAAGGGTCAGGACTCGGGCCCGGTGCAGGTCGAGGACGAATACGAAGACGCGTAAGCCTCTTCCCGCCTGAACCCGTTTCAGGCGATACCGATTGCAGCAGCGGCCGCGGGTGTTAAACTCGCGGCCGTTCCTGTTTCGGGGAGAGAGAATGTCGTTTGCCAAGCGCGCCCTCGTCGGCGCGGCCCTGTTCGCCTCCGCCATGCCCGCCATCGCTGCCGACCCGGCCAAGGCTCCGACCTATCCCGAAACCCGCCGCGACGGCACGGTCGAACAGCAGTTCGGCGAGGCCGTCGCCGATCCCTACCGCTGGCTGGAGGCGGACGTGCGCCAGTCGCCCGAAGTCGCCGACTGGGTGGCGCGGCAGGGCAAGGTCACGCAGGATTACCTCGCCTCGCTGCCCGGCCGCGACGTGCTGGCGAACCGGATCAGCGCGCTGCTCAACTACGAGCGGTTCTCGATCCCCAAAAAGGGCGGCGGTCGTTACTTCTACATGCGCAACTCCGGGCTGCAGAACCAGTCGGTGCTCTACGTGCGCGAGGGTCTGGGCGGCGAGGGGCGGCAGCTGATCGATCCCAACGCCTGGGCGAAGGACGGCGCGACCGCGCTTGACCAGTGGGAGCCGAGCCCGTCGGGCAAATACCTTGCCTACACCGTGCAGGACGGCGGCAGTGACTGGCGGACCATCCGGGTGATCGAAGTCGCCACCGGCAAGGTTCTCGACGAGAAGATGGAGTGGGCCAACGACACCGAGCTCGGCTGGGTCGGCGACGAGGGTCTGCTCTATTCGCGCTTTCCCGCGCCGCCACCCGACCAGGTCTATACTGCGCTGACTTTCAACAAGGCGGTGTGGTTCCACCGCATCGGCACGCCGCAGTCGGCGGACGAGCAGGTCTTCGCCACGCCCGACCACCCGGAGTGGAGCCACAAGGCGCGGGTCACCGCCGATGGCCGCTGGGCGATCATCACCAGCGAGATCGGGACCGACGCCCGGTATCAGATCGCCGCAATCGAGCTGAAGGCGCGCAAGAAGAAGGGCTGGGCCGCCCGGCCGCTCGTCACCGGCTTCACCAACGACTGGAAGCTGGTCGACGGGATGGGCAGCAAGCTGTGGTTCGTCACCAACGACAACGCGCCGCGTTTCCGGCTCGTTTCGATCGACCTCGGCCGGAAAGGCGCGACGTGGACCGAGGTCGTGCCCGAAGGTCCGGCCAAACTCGACAACGGCAACATCGTCGGCGACCGCCTGATCGTCTCGTACCTCCAGGACGCTGCCTCTCGCGCGGTCATCATGGATCTCAAGGGGCGGCCGACCAAGGCGCTGGTGCTCAACGGCATCGGCACCGCGAGCGGGTTCGACGGGCGGCCGGGCGATCCCGAGACCTTTTACCAGTTCTCGAGCTTCAATCAGCCGCCGGCGGTGTACCGGCTCGACTTGCGCAGCGGCATCGCGCTGCCCTTCGCGACGCCGAAGCTCGCGTTCGATCCGAAGGACTATGCGGTCGAGCAACGGTTCTATTCGTCGAAGGACGGGACGAAGGTGCCGATGTTCATCGTCCGCAGCCGCAAGCTGGCCGAAGGGAACACGCCCGCGCCGACGCTGCTTTACGGCTACGGCGGGTTCGATATCTCGATGACGCCGGGCTTCAGCGCGGTGCGGATGGCGTGGCTGCAGTCGGGCGGGGTGTTCGTCCTCGCAAACATCCGTGGCGGCGGGGAGTACGGCAAGGAATGGCACGAGGCCGGCAGGCTCGGCAAAAAGCAGAACACCTTCGACGATTTCATCGCGGCGGGTGAATACCTGATCAAAGAAGGGATCACGCCCCAGCGCGGGCTCGCCATCCAGGGCGGTTCCAATGGCGGAATGCTGGTCGGTGCGGTGACCAACCAGCGGCCTGACCTGTTTGCCGCGGCCAACCCCGACGTCGGCGTGATGGACATGCTGCGTTTCGACCGCTTCACCTCGGGCCGCTATTGGGTCGATGACTACGGCTATCCCGACCGCGAGCCGGACTGGCGGATGCTGCGCAGCTATTCACCCTATCACAACATCCGCAGCGGGACCGATTACCCGGCGATTCTGGTCACGACCGCCGACACGGATGACCGGGTGATTCCCGGCCACAGCTTCAAATACGCGGCGGCCTTGCAGGCGGCGCAGCTGGGTCCGAAGCCGCACCTCATCCGCATCGAGACGCGGGCCGGCCACGGCGCGGGCAAGCCTACAGACAAGGTCATCGCCACCGGCGCGGATGTCCTGGCCTTCCTGGGTTATTGGACTGGCCTCAGGATCAGCGACTAGTCGTTCATTTTCTGCGCTCATTTCCTGAACAATGGCTGTCGTCGCAGTTCAGGGTGGGAACACTGCGCATGGCGTAGATCCGTTTCGTGACCGGGAGCAGCCCCGGCAAGAATACGAAAAGGATCGCACCATGAAGACCATTTCCAAGGCTATTGCCGGTGCCGCGCTGGTTGCGACCGCCGCGGTCTCCACGGCAACCCCCGCGATGGCGCGCGACCGTGACGGCATCGACGCGGGCGACATCATTGCCGGCGCGCTGATCATCGGCGGCATCGCCGCTGTCGCCTCGGCCGCGGGCAACCGCGATCGCGGCTATGACTATGGCTACGACGGCGGGCGCTATGGCGGTTACGGCTATGACCGGTACCGCGGCGACTCGCGCAGCGCGGTCGAGCAGTGCGTCCGCACCGCCGAAAACCAGGCCAGCCGCTACAGCTATGGCCGCGCCAATGTGACCGACATCCGAGACATCAAGCGCACCAGCCGTGGTTACGAGGTCAAGGGCCGGATCGCGGTCAATTCGTCGGGCCGCGACTGGCGCGACGGCGACCGCTATTACGGGCGTGGCTGGGGCGGCGATTATCGCGGCTGGAACGACAGCTATCGCGGCTACGACTCGGGCAACTTCAAGTGCAAGGTCGAATACGGCCGCGTGGTCGACCTCGACTTCAGCGGAATTCGCGGGCTGTAAGTCGCAAACCGGCAGGCGGTTCAGGCTGGTGACAGCCCGGGCCGCCTAGCCACATCTTATGGACGGCGGCCACGCCGTCGCTGCATGGATCGGCAGCGGCGGCGTCGGCACAGGGACGAACGGGGACTCGAGACATGGCACGCAGCTTTTCGCTGGTTTCACGCGCACTCGCCACGGCGGCATGCGCTTCGCTGACGCTCTCGCCGGCCCTGGCCGCGTCTCTTCCGAGCGCTGCGACTCGCGGCGTGCTCGAAGCTCCGCGCACCTGGACACCCGGCAGCGACACCGCCGCCGACCGCGGCTGGGGCGACGGCTGGCGCGGGCATCGCCGCCATCACCGCGACGACGGCGTGAGCGCGGGCGACGTGTTTGCCGGCCTGCTCATCCTTGGCGGCATTGCCGCGATCGCGAGCGCCGCCAGCAAGAACGACAAGGACAAGCGCGCCGAGCGCGATTACCGCTACAACGAACCCGAAACCGACAGCCGCGATTACGATAACGGCTGGAGCGGCGGCTCCGGTGACCGCTCGGCCAGCCGGGCGATGAACGATGCGGTCGAGACCTGCGTCTCCGCCGTCGAGCGCGAAGGCCAGGTGGACGAGGTCTATGGCGCCCAGCGCAACGGCAGCGGCTACCAGGTCAGCGGCCGGCTCTCGAACGGCGACGAGTTCGCCTGCGCCACCGGAGACGGCGGCCGGGTGACCGACCTGACCGTGGACGGACGCGAACTCGCCTACTGAACGCTTGCGGGGCGCGGCGCGGCTGACTATCGGCAAGGAGAACCCGCCCGCGTGCGGGGCACTTTTGACGGGGTTGCACCGATGACCACTTTCGATGACCGCGAGCGCGGCGAGGAACAGAAGTTCGCCCGCGACGAGGAGATGATGTTCCGCGTGCACGCCCGCCGCAATCGCCTGCTCGGAACCTGGGCGGCGGAGCGCATGGGCCTCGATGCCGCGGAGACGGAAGCCTATGCCAAGGCGGTTGTCCAGGCGGACTTCGAGGAAGCCGGAGACGAGGACGTGATCCGCAAGCTGCTCGGCGACCTGACCGCGGCCGGCGTCGACACCACAGAGAGCGAGATCCGTTCGATGCTCGAGACCAAGTCGGTCGAGGCCCGCCGCCAGCTGATGGGCGAAGCCTGATGGCGATGGCCGCCGCCGAGATCGAGGCGATGATCCGCGAGGCCCTGCCGGATGCTGAGGTCACGATCACCGATCTCGCCGGCGACGGCGATCATTATGCCGCCCACGTCGTCTCCGAAGCGTTTCGCGGCAAGCCCCGCGTCGCCCAGCACAAGGCGGTCTATGCCGCGCTCGGCGGGCGAATGGGAGGCGTGCTCCATGCCTTGCAACTGACCACCGCCGTCCCCAACTGAGACGGCGAAAGGATCCCAATCCCCATGTCCACCGACCAGCGCATTTCCGAGATCGTCAACGGTAACGACGTCGTCCTGTTCATGAAGGGCACGCCGCTGTTTCCGCAGTGCGGGTTCTCGAGCAAGGCCGTGGCGATCCTCGACCACCTGAACGTCGAGTACGCCAGCGTCGACGTGCTGCAGGACATGGAGATCCGTTCGGGCATCAAGTCGTACTCGGACTGGCCGACGATCCCGCAGCTCTATGTGAAGGGCGAATTCGTCGGCGGTTCTGACATCATGATGGAGATGTTCCAGGACGGCGAGCTCCAGCAGCTGATGCAGGAAGCCGGCGTCACCGCCGCAAGCTGATCGTCCCGGATCCCGCGGCGCGGGATTAGCGGGCGGTCGCAGCCGCCACGTCCAGAATGGCCGCGACGAACCCTTGCGGATCGTCCTCCTGCACGAAGTGCCCGCCCGTCAGCGTGCGGTGCTTCTGCTCCGCCGTTCCCGGCACGCGGCCCACGAACAACGCATCGCCGCCGCGGGTGATCGGGTCGCCGTCGCTGAAGCAGCACAGGAACGGCTTTTCCCACGTGTCGAACACCGCCCAGGCACGGAACTGGTCGGGCACCGCGACGTTGCCGGCAAACGGCACCAGCGGCGGGTAGGCCCGCGCCGCCGCCTTGCTGGCGGTGGTCGGGAAGGGCGCGTTGTAGGCGGCGATCTCCGCCTCGCTCAGCGGACGCCTGGTGCCGCGCTTGACGATCCCGCCGATCGGGAACACCGGACTGTACCTCGCGAACGCCCGCCAGATCGCGAAGGCGCGCGGCGGCTTCTGCCCGGCCGGGAGTCCGCCGTTCGACAGCGCCACGCCCGCAAACCGCCCGGGCATCTCCGCGACGAGCCGCAACCCGATCAGCGATCCCCAGTCCTGGCAGCCCAGGACCATTCCGGACAGGTCCAGCGCCTCGATCCATTCGCGCATCCACGCGACCTGCCCAGCATAGGAATAGGCGCTGCGGTCGAGCGGCTTGTCCGAACGGCCGAAGCCGACAAGGTCGGGCGCCAGCACCCGGTGCCCGGCGGCGACCAGCGGCGGGATCATGTGCCGCCACAGATAGCTCCAGGTCGGTTCGCCATGGAGCAGGAGGACCGGCGGCCCGTCCTTCGGACCTTCGTCGAGATAATGAACCCGCAGCCCGTCGCGCAGCGTGTGGTAGTTCGGGCTGAACGGAAAATCGGGCAGGCCATCGAACCGGCTGTCCGGCGTCCGGTATACGTGTCCCATGCGATGCCCCTCGTCCCGTTTGCGCCATCGTTCCCGTTAGCGTAGCAAATTGCAACGCGAATGTGGCGAAGGGCGGGGGGCGTTGCGGATGGGTTTCCAGGCTTGGTACGACAGGCACATCGTCCCCCGGTTCATCCGCTGCGCCTGCGGCAGCCCGGCACTGATGGAGCTGCGCGGCGCGCTGATCCCGATGGCCGAGGGCCACGTATTCGAACTCGGCTGCGGCGGCGGGCTCAACCAGCGGTTCTATGATAGCGGCAGGGTCACGGCGTTCTCCGGCGTCGATCCCACCGAGAAGCTGCTCGACTATGCGCGGGAGGAGGCCGCACGGAAGGGCTGGCAGGCCGATATCCGCGAAGGACTGGGCGAGGATCTGCCGTTCGGGGACGCCAGCTTCGACACGGTCGTCACCACCTTCACGCTGTGCTCGGTACAGGACCACGCCCGGACGATGGGCGAGCTGCGCCGCGTTCTGAAGCCGGGCGGACGGCTGCTTTACCTCGAGCACGGCCGCGCTCCCGATCCCGGCGTGGCAAAGTGGCAGGACCGGATCGAGCCGCTGTGGAAGCGCCTCGCCGGGGGTTGTCACCTGACCCGCCCGGTCAGCGAGGCGCTGGCCGGTGCGGGCTTTGCCGTGGAGCCGAAGGGCAAGTTCTATGTCCCCAAGGTCCCGCGGTTTGCCGGGTGGATGGAATGGGGGACGGCCGCCTTGCGCTGATCAGCCTGCGCCGATGATCTCGGCCTGGCGAACATACCCGAACGGACCTTCGCCGGGCCACGCCTTGCCGTCGGGATAGCGCAGTTCGATTCCAGCGAGCTCGGCCTGATCCGCCAGCCGCAGGTTCACCCCCATCATGACATTGCCGTGCGCGGCGACTGTGCTTTCGGTCAGGACGAAATGGGTGGTCGTCCCGCACCGCGGGCAGAACCGCAGTTCCGACCCCGGCTCGGTCTTGTCGCTGCGGCGGAAGCCGATTGTCTCTCCGGCAACCGCAACCTGGTCCGGGTGGTAATATCCCCACCATGCGCCCGACTTGCTGCACAACGTGCAGTTGCACGCGTGGATGTACTCAGGCGTTTTCGCAGGCGTGACAGAGACTTGGCCGCACAGGCAGGTCATGGCGTTCATGGCCGCACGATACCATGCCGCAGCGTGCTGGCCAAATGCGGTGATCCGTGGTTCACTCCGTCTGGCCTTGGGGAGGGCCCGCGATGAGCGACGACAAGCGACCGTTTGGACTGTGGATGGCGGCGGCGATGGTCGTCGGCTCGATGATCGGATCGGGCATCTTCATCCTACCCGCGCAGATGGCACCGTTTGGATGGACCGGGGTCGTCGGGTGGCTCGTCGCCGGGGCCGGGGTGATGCTGCTGGCCTACGTCATCGTCGATCTGACCCGGGCCATGCCGAACGAGCCGAGTATTGTCGCGATCTGCGGCAAGGTTCTGGGGGCGCCTGCGGGCATCCTGATAGGCTGGTGCTACTGGGTGTCGATCTGGGTCGGCGACGCCGCCGTCGCCACCACCGCCGCCCTTTACCTTGGCGTGTTCGTGCCGGCGATCAGCGCCAGCGCTTTGCATACTTCGGCAACCGGCGCGGCGATCCTCGCAGGGTTGACGGTCGTGAACCTGATCGGCGCAAGGGCGGCAGGACGCCTGCAGGTCCTCACCGTCGCGCTCAAGCTCCTGCCCCTGCTGGCGGTGATCGGCATCGTCGCTGTGGTGCTTCCGCAAGCCGACTATCAAGCCACGGTCATGGCCCCGTTTTCGCCCGGCGCTTTGAGCCCGGCGCTTGGCATCCTGTTCTTTGCCTTGCTGGGGTTCGAGGGCGCGGCCATCGTGACCGAGCGGGTCCGCGATCCGGCCCGCAACGTGATGCGCGCAACCTTGTGCGGCGTCGCACTGACCGCCCTTTTGTACCTCGGCCTTTGCACCGGAATGATGCTGCTCGTGCCCGCGGGCGAATTGCAGGCGTCCGCTGCGCCGCTGGCATGGTTCGTCGAGCGGTTTCTAGGCAGCACGGCGGGCATGGCGGTGGCGGCATTCGCGGCGATTTCGTGCATCGGCTACCTCAATGCCTCGGTGCTGTTCCTCGGCGAGGTTCCGCTCGGCGCGGTTCGCGCGGGCGAGCTGGCACCGTGGGTCGCCCGGGTCAACCGGCACGACGTGGCGGTCGCGCCGATGGTCGCGGGCAACCTGTTGTCGGTCGCGCTGATGCTTGTTGCGGCCACTCGTAACGGCGGAGACGTGCTCGAATTCATGTTCAAGCTGACGACATCGTCGTCGATGGTCCTCTACGCCGCCGCGAGCGTCGCAGCGCTTGCCCTCGGCCGAAGCCGACTGGTCGCCGCCGTGGGGCTTGCATTCACGGCATGGGTCGTCTGGGCCATCGGCCTCGAAGCCGCTGGCTGGGGCGTTGTCCTCATCCTCGCCGGCGTGCCGTTCTACTTCCTTGCCCGGCCCTCAGCGCCGGCGCAGCAGCCGGCCTAGCGTCGAGCGGTCGCGCAGGATCTCGTACGCCGCGTTGTGGCCCGGAGCGCCGGTGACGCCGCCGCCGGGGTGGGTGCCGGACCCGCACATGTAGAGGCCCTTGATCGGCGAGCGATAGTCGCCGTTCCCCAGCACCGGCCGTGCCGCCCACAGCTGGTCGAGGCCCATGGTGCCGTGGAAGATGTCGCCGCCGACCAGCCCGAACTTGCGCTCGAGATCGAGCGGTGAGTGGATCTGCCGGGCGATCACGCTGCTCTTGAAGTTGGGTGCATGGTCGTTGACCGTGTCGATGATCAGGTCCGCCACCTCCTCGCGGTGGGCATCCCAGTCGACGCCGGGATCGAACTGCTGGCAGAACAGGCTGGCGACGTGCGCCCCTTCCGGCGCAAGGCTGTCGTCCACTGTCGAGGGGATCTTCATTTCGACGATCGGCTTCTTCGACCAGCCGTGCTGCTGCGCGTCGATGAACGCCTGGTCCATGTAGTCCATGCCCGGCGCGATGATGATCCCGGCGGTGTGGTGCTCGGCCTTGTCCTTGCCGGGAAGCGTGGTGAAATCGGGCAGTTCGGACAGCGCGACGTTCATCCGGAACGTGCCCGAGCCGGTCTTGTAGCCCTTGATCCGCCGGTTGAAGTCCGCATCGAGATCGCTTGCGTCGACCATCTTGCGGTAGAGCAGGGCCGGGCCGACGTTGGCGGCGACGATCGGCGCGGCGATTTCCTCACCGCCCTCCAGCCGCACGCCGACCGCCTTGCCGCCGTCGACCAGCACCTTGTCGACCGGGCTTTCGAGGCTGATCTCGACCCCGTACTCCTCGCAGGCCCTGGCCATCGCCTGGGTGATCGCGCCCATTCCGCCGACCGAGTGGCCCCACGCACCGAACTTGCCGTTGACCTCGCCGAACACGTGGTGAAGCAGCACATAGGCCGAGCCGGGTGTGGAAACCCCGGCGTAGTTGCCGACCACCGCGTCGAACGCGAAGGCCGATTTCACGCGATCGTCCTCGAACCAGCCGTCGAGGAAGTCGCGCGCCGACTTGGTGAAGATGTCGAGCAGGTCGCGCTGGGCGGGAAGATCCATCTTCGCCAGCGGCCAGCCCTGCTGCGCGGCGGCGACCAGCGAGCCCATGCCGCCGCCGACGTTGGGCGGGCACTTGAGGGCAATGTCGCGCAGGACTTGCGCCACCTTTTCCAGCGCCGCGTCATAGGCGGGATAGGCGGCGGCGTCCTTCTTGGAGAAGCGCGCGAACTCCGCCTGGGTCCGCTCCGTCCCGCCGCCGAGCTTGAGGTAGGTGTCGGGGAAGGGGAAGAAGTTCGAGATCGTCCGCTCGATGATCCGGAAGCCGCGCTCGTGCAGCTTCATGTCTGCGATGACCTTGGGCCGCAGCAGGCTGACGGTGTAGCTGGCTGTCGAGTTTCGGAAGCCGGGGTGGAACTCCTCGGTCACCGCCGCGCCGCCGACGACGTGGCGGCGTTCCAGCACGCGCACCTTGAGCCCCGAGCGGGCGAGGTAGAACGCGCAGACGAGCCCGTTGTGGCCGCCGCCGATGATGAGCGCGTCGTAGGTCTTTGTCATGGCGTGGGGATCTTTCGCGTGCGGTTCTGTGCCTTCAGGTGTCGATAGGTGTCGTTCAGGGACGCTTGCTCCACCCCGGCGGCGGAGCGACGGGTTGGCGTGCCTCGGGGATCAGGGCGCGGATCTTGCGGGCGAAGCTGCGCAGGCAGAACTCGCTCGCGCCGAGCGGGCCGACGGTGTAGCTCCTTGATTCCATACCCTTCTGGACCCGCTCGATCAGCCAGGTGTCTTCCTTGTTGACGACCCGATTGATCCGCCAGTTGGCATAGCGCACCAGCTTCATCTCGCGCCGCTCATCAGGCAGGGCGAAGCACATTTCCCGCAAGACAGAAGTTGTCGGGGTAAGCGGCAGCCACTGCATGAAGTCGATCTGGTCGGCGTAGACGTCAAAGGCGATGTTGGGCCAGAGCTTGTAGTAGAGCCACCGCTGGTGCTGCTCGTCGCTCAGATGCTCGACCCGCGGGAGGTGGGTGCGGTAGAATTTTTCCCAGAAATTCTGGCGCTTGTCCTGCGCGACCATGCCATGGAGCCGGTCGGCCCAGCCGTGCGCTTCGATCGTATAGGACTTGCCGACCAGGCGGGTCAGGCCGTCGTGGCTGACCGGGATGTGGAGGTTGTCGGAATAGTTGTCGCCGACGTTCTTCCAGTTGACCGCGCGCGGCCGCTCGCGGACTTCGCCGATGCGTTGCATGTCGTTGAATCGATAGGACGATACCTCGTCCTCGAACGGCGCCATCATCTCGGCGACAGAAGGAAATCCGCGATCTTCGAGGCGCACGAATACGAAGCCGTGCCAGACTTCCACATCGACCGGGACGAGATTGTTCTCGGCCATCTTCAGCGCCGGGTAGTCGCCCTTCATGGGTACGCCGGTGAGCCGGCCATCGGTCTCGAAAACCCAGGCATGATAAGGGCATACGAGCTTCTTTGCACAACCCGCCGGACCCTCCACCAGCCGCATTGCGCGGTGGCGGCAGACGTTGGCGAAAGCACGGACCTTTCCGTCCTCCCCGCGCACCGCGAGCACGCTTTCACCGAGGTAATCCAGCGTCCGGTAGTCGCCGGGGTCGGGCAAGTCGTTGACGTGGCAAACGATTTGCCAGGACGGGCGGATCACCCGCTCGAGCTCGACCGAGAAGTATTCCGGGTCGTGGTAGATCCAGCCGGGCAGCGACCAGTCGGCATCGGGATCGACGTCGGTTGCGTCGATCTGCTCCATCGCGGTGCTGCGGTCTGCCATGGCGAATCCGGCTTCCTGGAAGTTTGTTGAACGATCGTATAACAAGTGGCATGACCTGCCAAGTGACCAACCCGCCTGCCTTCCGCCGCGCCGAACCCGATGAGCGCCGCCAGAGCCTGATCGAGGCCTGTGCGCGGGTCCTGGGGCGGGCAGGGGCGGCCGGGGCGAGCGTGCGCTCGATCGCGCTGGAAGCCGGGGTGAGTGCCGGACTCGTCAACCATTATTTCGGCGGAATCGATGCACTTGTCGCGGCAACCTACGATTGTGTGGGAAGTGTCGTCGACGCCGCCCTCGACCGCGCGGTGGCCGATGCGGGGGACGACCCCGTCGCGCGGATCGAGGCCTATCTGACCGCCAGTTTCCGCCCGCCGATCGCTGATCCTGCCTTGCTGGCGACGTGGATCGCGTTCTGGAGCCTGACAGCCGCGCGAGACGACATCGCCGCACGGCACGACGCGCAGTACGGGGCGTTCCGGGCGCGGCTGGAAGGCCTCCTCGAAGACTGCGGAGTCCCGGCGGAGCGCCGCCGCCTCGGCGCGATCGCGCTGACCGCGCTGGTCGACGGCCTGTGGCTCGAGCTGTGCCTCTCGCCGAAGGCGTTCAGCGCGGACGAAGCGGCCGCGATGGCGCGGGCGCAGCTGGCGGGACTCGTGCCCAATCGTGCCGCGCCGCTTGCCGGGGACCGGGCGCTGCAATAAGGCGCGCCGATGCGCTCCACTCGACCGATTTTCCTTGCAGCTCTGGGATTTGCCGGTGCCTCACCGGCATTGGCAGAGGAGCCGCCTCAGATCGTCGTCACCGGGCAGGGTCTCGCCGAGACACCCGCTACGCCGGCCTACGGGGTGGTCGAGATAGACCGCGACCGGCTGACCTCGACAGGCTCCGGGCGGATCGAGGATGCGCTGTCGCAAGTCGCTGGTTTCCAGCAGTTTCGGCGGTCGGACAGCCGATCGTCCAATCCCTCGGCGCAAGGCGTGACCCTGCGCGCGCTCGGCGGCAACGCGACCAGCCGCACGCTGGTGGTGCTCGACGGCGTGCCGTTGGCAGATCCGTTCTTCGGCTACATTCCCCTGAGCGCGATCGACCCCGGCCAGCTTGCCCGGTTCCGCGTGACCCGCGGCGGGGGTTCGGGCGCGTTCGGGGCGGGCGCGGTGGCCGGGACGATCGCGCTGGAGAGCGCCGACGCGGCGCGGCTAGGCCTCGTCAATGCGGGGGTGCTGGTGAACGATCGCGGCGAGACGGAGCTGACCGGATCGCTCGCACCGAGATTGGGCGAGGGGTACGTTGTCGCCAGTGGCCGCTGGGACCGCGGGCAGGGGTTCTGGACGACGCCGGAGAGCCAGCGCAGGCCCGCTAGTGTCCGCGCGCGCTTCGACAGCTGGTCGCTTGGCCTTCGCGGAGCCGCGCCGGTTGCCGATGACATGGAGCTCCAGTTCCGGCTCGCGGCGTACGATGATGACCGCACCTTGCGATTTCGCGGGGCTGACAGCTTCAGCAAGGGACAGGACGGCAGCCTGCGCCTCGTTGGCCGGGGGCGCTGGCAGTTCGACCTGCTCGGCTATGTCCAGGGGCGCGACTTCGGCAATGTCGTGGTCAGTTCGACCAGCTTCCGAAAGACGCTCGACCAGCGGCGGACGCCGTCGACCGGCATCGGCGGGAAGTTCGAGCTGCGCCCGCCGGTCGGCGGGGAGCATGTCCTGCGGTTTGGCACCGATATTCGCATCGCCGACGGCGAACTCCAGGAGGAGCCGCTGAATGCCGCGACGGGCCTGGCGACGGCGCGCCGCCGGGCCGGCGGGCGCAACAGCGATTTCGGCGTCTACCTTGAAGATGACTGGACGCTCGGCCCGCTTGTCCTGACCGGCGGCGTTCGTGCGGATCGCTGGACCGTGCGCGACGGCTTTTTCCGCGAGACGACGCCGGCGGGGGGCGTAACGACCGACAACCGCTTCGCCGACCGCGCCGGATGGCAAACCGGATACCGGGCCGGCGCGGTCTTTCGGGCCAGCCCGGCCGTATCGCTGCGCGCTGCTGCCTATAGCAGCCTGCGCCAGCCGACGCTCAACGAACTGTACCGGCCATTCGTGGTCTTCCCGGTGACAACCCGCGCCAACGCCGCACTCAAGAACGAGGTTCTCCACGGATTCGAGGCCGGGATCGACGTCACCCCGGTGAGCGGCTGGTCGATTTCGCTGACCGCGTTCGACAATCGCATCGACGACGCGATTGCCAACGTCACCATCGGAGCCAACTTGCGGGAGCGGCGCAATGTAGACGCTGTTCAATCGCGCGGGATCGAAGCGAACTTGCGGGGGCGCTTTGGCGCGTTCGGCTTTGCAGGTTCGCTCTCGTGGAACGACGCCGAGATCAGGGCGAGCGGAACGCCCGCGCTGGATGGCCAGCGCCCGGCCCAGACGCCCCGCTTCGCTGCATCGGCCACGCTCGACTGGCGCCCGCGCACGGGCTGGATAGGCTCGCTGACGCTTCGCCACGTATCCTCACAGGCCGAGGACGACATCGGGATCGATCTCCTACCGGCTGCAACGACCCTCGATGCCTATGCGGAGATCCCCATTGACCGGTTTGCGCTGGTCTTCAGGGGCGAGAACCTGTGGGACGAACAGGTTGTGACGCGCAATCAGGCGGGTTCCATCGACCTCGGTGCGCCCCGCACGTTCTGGGGCGGGGTCAAGTTCCAGTATTGAGCATGAACTCGTGGCAGAGTGATCCAAAATGGACACTTTAACCATTTACGCCTGAATAATCCGGTGATTCAGAGCATTGCGCATTGGCGCAGTTTCCGGTGCCAAGTCGTGTTGCATGTGCTAACTTCGCATGTCCCGCAGGTGTGCGCCGACTAGTGGTGAGTAATGAACGCAAGTAATCCAGGCGGATTTCCCGACCCCGACATGCTCGGGGCAGAAGACGGGGAGATCGTTCGTCTTCCCGGCCGCAGCTGGCGCGACTTCTTTCCCGATCCCCGCGCTGTCTGGGTGGCGTTCCGTCGCCATATGGCGCTGTTTCTCGGCGTCATCCTGCTGATTGCTGCCGGCGTGTTCACCTGGGCCTACCTCCAGGTGCCGATCTATGCCGCTACGTCGTCGCTGCTGGTGCGTCCGCAGTCGGACGCTGTCGTCGACGTGAAGGCCGTGACGCCGGAGCTGCCCGCGACCAACGACATCGTCAACACCCAGGTACGGCTGATGCAGTCCCCGGCGATCGCTGCGCGCGTTGCCGAGCGCTATGCCGCCACGCATCCGCAGGCCGAGCTGGTGCGCACGGTGCCCAGCCACGAGCTGCCCGGCACGATTTCATCGATGGTCATCATCAATCGCGCCGCGTCGACCTATGTCATCGAAGTGACCGCGAAATCCCGGGATGCCCAGGAAGCCGCGGACATCGCCAACCTCTACGTCAACGAATTCGTCGCATCGGACAAGGACGCCAAGGTGGCGACCAACTCGGCCGCCGACGGGTGGCTGCGCCAGCGCACGACCGAGCTCGAGAAGGACGCGACCGCGGCTGACGCGGCGCTGCAGGACTACAAGATCCGCAATGGTTTGATCAGCATGGAAGGGATGAGCCTTTCCGAGCAGGAGATTTCGACGCTCAACCAGCAGATCGCCGTCGCGCAGGCGGAGCTCGCGGAAAAGCAGGGTCGGCTGGCGTCGGCACGGGCGCAGCTGGCAAAAGGCGGCGGCGGTGCCGACGTGGGTGCGGCACTCGGCTCGGGCACCATCGGGACCCTGCGTACTCGCGAGGCGGAGGCCTCGGCCAAGGTTGCACAGCTGACGTCGCGCTATGGCTCGCAATATCCGGAGCTGATCAAGGCACAGAGTGAACTGACCGCGATCCGCGCCGACATCCAGCGCGAAATCGACCGCATTCTCTCCAACCTCCAGGCCGAGGTGAACGTGGCCGGCTCGCGCCTCGCCTCGCTCGAAGCCAGCCGCGGGCGATCGACCGGGACGCTGTCACAGAACAACAAGGCGCAGGTCGGCTTGCAGGAACTGCAGCGCCGCGCCGATGCCGCCAAGGCGATTTACGAGACGTTCCTCAACCGCGCGCACGAAACCGGGGCGCAGGTCGGTTTGCAGCGCGCCGATACGCAGGTGGATTCGCTCGCCGACGTGCCGGGTGGGCCGGTTTTCCCGAACTACCAGTTGGTCACGCTCGTCGCGCTGCTGGGCGGCTTCCTGGGCGGTGTCGGGGCCGTTGGTATCGCCGAGTACCTGCAAGGCGGCATTCGCACCAAGGCCGACGTCGAGGACCGTCTCGGCCTGCGCTATGCCGGTGCGGTACCCGTGCTCAACTCGACTCTGGGCAAGTTGCGCGCGACCGAAGAACCGCACGACTATGTCTTGTCGCATCCGCAGTCGACCTTTGCAGAGGCATTCCGTTCGATCCGCGCGTTCCTGCTGCTGAGCGGGCGCGGTGGGACGAAGCCGTCGCGGGCGATCGCCATTTCCTCGGCGCTGCCGCAGGAAGGCAAGACCACCACCGCTGTCTGCCTGGCCCGGACTTCGGCGATGGACGGAATTCCAACGGTGCTCGTGGACTGCGACCTGCGTCGCCGGGGGTCGAGCCACTTGCTGAACAACCGGACTTCGAACGGCTTGTACGACTATTTCAACGGCGCAAGTCTCGACGAGGCGCTGGTTCTCGACGAGGCGAGCGGACTCTATCTGCTCGGCACGGCCTCCACCGAAGGACTGGCACAGGATCCGCTGACGACGGAAAACATCGAGCGACTGATCGAGGACCTGCGCCGCCGGTTCCAGGTGATCGTGATCGACACCGCACCGCTGCTCGGCCTGGCCGACGCGCGGATCGTTGCCAGCGCGGCGGACCGGGTGCTGCTCATCAACCGGTGGAAGACCACCTCGATCCGGGCTGCCGAAGCCGCGACCGATATCCTGATTTCCGCTGGCGCGCGGATCAGCGGCGTCGCGCTCACCCAGGTCGATATCCGCAGCTACGCGAGCACCGGCTACACGGACACCTACAGCTACCACAAGCAATTCCGCGGCTATTACACGAACTAGGACGGGGCGAAGACATGGGGGTAAGTTTGACGTCCTGCCTCAGGCGAGCGTTCGGGCTGATCGGCCTCACGGCGACGATCAGTGCGGGCACCGCGGCAGCGCAGAACGCGATCGAGGTCAAGGAAGGCACCGAGCGCGAGAAGCAGCAGCTGCGTGACACGGGTTTCAAGGCCGGTGCGCTGGAGATCCGCCCGCAGTTCGGCGTGACTGGTGAATACACCGACAACGTGTTCTATTCGTCTACCAACAAGCGTTCCGACGCGCTGGTCGATGCGCGTGCGTCGATCGCCTTCAAGACGCTGTTCTCGCGGCACGAACTGCGAGCCGACTTGTGGGTCAACCAGGTCGCCTATGCCAAGTATTCCGGTGAGGACGTGACCCAGTTCGGTGGATCTGCCGGCGGGCGGATCGATGTCGATAGAGCCACGGCCATCGAATTCGACGGCGGTTACCAGCGGCTTGCGGAATCACGCTATTCGCTCAACGCCAACCGCACGAGCCAGGAACGCGCCAAGTACGATACCCTGTTCGCGAGCGCTTCGGCCAGCCGGCAGTTCAACAACTTCTGGGTCCGCCTTGGCGGGCGGGTTGCCGATTACAGCTATGACAGCGTGCGGGTGGCGGGTGTCGATACCTCGCAGAAAATCCGCGATTTCCGAGTGTATGCCGGCAGCCTGGACCTGGTCTATGGCAAGCGCGATCCCACGCGCTTTGTCGTCCATGGGGAAGTCGAGCGGCGCGACTATCAGATCGGGTTCGGCGATCCCGGTTTCGATTCGACCAAGTTCGTCGATCGCAGCGCCGACGGATACCGCATCGAAGTGGGCGTGCAGCGCGAGATCACCGACCTGATCCAGGGCACGATCCGCGTCGGCTATCTCCACTACAATTACGACGATCCGCGCATCAAGACATTCAGCGCGTTCTCGTACCACGGTGATCTCGTGTGGAACGTGACTCCGCTCACCAGCATCGTCGCCACCGCCGACCGCAAGCTTGACGAGACGGTTTCGCCGCTCGCCACCGGCAACCTGCGGGACGAATTCGGCCTCGCGTTCGAGCACGAGCTGCGCCGCGACGTCATCCTGTTTGGCGACCTGCGGTATGCGCGGGTACGGCTGGTCAGCGCGACGACCCGGAGCAGGGAGTTCGAGGGCGAATTCGGGGCCCGTTATTACCTCGGCGACCACTTCGTGATTTCCGCCAGCGTGCGGCATTCGCAGCGCCACTCGGGCGTCAGCGCGATCGACTATGACACGAACTCGGCGATGGTTAGTGCGAAGGTGAGGTTCTGACCTTCGCGGCGCGGCGCACGTAAACCGGCTGCGGCCGGGGAATATGGGCGCGGCGCGGGCGCTTCCGGCCGAAGAATTCCAGGCCGACGGCGTGCGAGAGCGCGCCATAGAGAAACAGCGTGTTGTGCGCGAAAATGCCCAGCGGCAGCGCTTCGAAGCTGAAGCGCAAGCCGTCGTAGGCGATCAGCGAAGCAAACAGGATCGTGATCGGGTGCGGCTCCAGTACGAGGCGGCGGGCCAGCAGCAGGATATAAAACCCGAAGATCGCGGCCACGCCGACCAGGCCAACGTAGCCGAAATAGACGAGCAGCTCGTACACGCTGCTGTGGAAATTGAAGCCGACGTGATTGGCCACGTACATTGTGTCCCAGATCGCTGTCGGCTCCAGATCGCCTTCGATCCAGAACGAGGCGAATCCGCGACCGAACCATGGGCGCTGAGAAACCAGGACCTCGGCCCGGCACCAGATGTAATCCCGGCCGGTGAGCCCTTCGTCCTTGCCCGAGATCGCGAGATATCGTTCGAACACCACCGGGAACCACTGGTTTCGGGTGATCGCCGCCATGATTGCGAAAACGGCAGCGCTCATCATGATCGCGGTGCGGGCGACGATCGGCCAGGATGACGTGATCGCCCAGCCGATGAAGAATACGACCGCGAGCGTCAGCGCGGCATAGGCGCCGGCCGATCGGGCGGCGACGATGATGATCGCGTCCAGTCCGATCAGGAACAGGCTAAGAAGGACGGCCACCGGGCGGACCTCGCGCAATCCCAGGACCAGCATCGCAAGCGCGGCGAGAACGCCCAGCGCAGCCATGTCGGCGGTGGTGTTCTTGCTTCCGGCCAGCCCGACGAAAGGAAAGCCGTTGAAATCGATCGGGAACAGGTCGCCCTGGCCCAGACCATACGTGAACACGGCGATGCCGTGTATGAGAAAGGCATAGAACATGCCGTTCACGGTCTGCCGCGGATCGGTCGCCGCGCCGATGATGCAGGCCGCGAAGATCGTCAGGCCAAGCTGCAGCCCGTAATAGACCGTCTCGCCGGGATAAGGCGACCAGAACGCCGAAAGCACCGCCCAGCCGCCGATCGCCAGCAGCGGCCAGGTCCGGCTGAGCATCGGCATGATCCGCTCATAGCGCAGGTAGGCGAATATCACCGGGATGGCGATGAAGAAGATCCCGGTGAAGCTTTTGACGAATAGCGGCAACAGTCCGGTGAGCATGCACCAGGCAACGATGAACGCGTCGAACGTAGGGTCCGCTTCGCGCTGCTCGCGACTGGCGCCGCCGTCCGTATACATGTTGCGGCCCTCCCGGGCTCAGTCCTCAGAAGTAGCGTTCGCCGATCCGGATAGTGTCGCCGGGACGCACCCAGACCGGCTTGCCGTCCTTGATCGAGTACTTCGATTCCGACTGTTCGTCCTTGTGGCGGATGAAGACTGTCTTTGTGTTGGCGCGATACGTGAAGCCGCCGGCCACCGCGACCGCCTGGGCAACCGTCAACTGGTCGGCGCTGTAGGGATACTCGCCAGGCTTGTTGACTTCGCCGAGAATGTAGAACGGACGATAGGTCAGCACGTCGATGCTCACCCGCGGATCGAGAATGTATTCCGGTGACAGCTTGTCGGCGATGTCAGCCTGAAGGTCACCCGGAGTCCGCCCGCTGGCGGCGATGTTGCCGATCAGCGGCAATGCCAGCGAGCCGTCGGGGCCGACGGCGTATTCACCGGTCAGTTCCTCTTCGCCGAACACGGTGACGCGGACCTTGTCGCCCACGCCCAGCTGATAGACCGGCGGGGTCGGATCGCTGACCGCCAAGGGCGCTTTCGCGCTGCAGGCGGACAACGGCAACGCGGTCAGAGCGATGGCGAGAGCAGCGAGGAAACGCTTCAGGAACAAGGTCGCGACCTTTCGGTAGCCGGGCATGAGGCGCGTGCTAACATTCGAACCGGCAAAGTAAAAGTCGGGACTGGTCCGGTTCCGCGGGTTATGTATCATTCCGGATCGATCAACTTGCGGACCGCGGCCGGGTCGGCGGGCAGGCACTGGCCGGAGTCGCTGCGCGAAATCTGCCCGCAGTTCCACCAGGCCCTGTCGATGCCGCGCTTCATGTCCTTGACGTAAAGGAACGAGAGCTGGCGTGCGCTGGCATCGCCCAGCGGCAAGGCGCGCGAGACCGAGCCGTCGTCACGCCAGCCTAGCACGCGGCACGTGCGCTTGCCCTTGCACAGGGCCAGCGACGTCATCGCATACGAGCCCGCGAAAGCGGCGGGATCGAGCTTGAGGAACACCGCCGAACCATCGGCGTTCGCGTCGCGTACCGCGGAGCCGCGCAGCGCGGTTTCCGAAACCTTGGGCATGAGCCCGGGCGAGAGAGGCGGGGCAGCGGTCGGCGCAGTCGCAAGTTCCGCTTCGGAACTGGCGTCGGCGCTTTCCGGTACGACCGCATGGGAGGGGGAGAGACGCGCAAGAAGCGGCTCGACCGGTTCCTGCCCCGCAACGCCGCCGCGGAAGGACGCCGGCGTGCCCCAGTGCCCTGGCCAGCGGTAGAAAATGTGCGGCCCGACCATTGCGATCTTGTCGAGCGACGAGGCCCAGTACGGCACGACGTAGTCGGCATGGTAATGGGTCGCGTATCCGATCGGGGCATAGACCTCCCCGGTCAGTGCGGCGGTCGCGCGTTGCCGGGCCGCCTGCCACGCGGTGGGCGAGGGCGTCCGGCCCATCGCGCCGTCGCAGGTGAAAGTGAACTGGCAACCAGTCCGCCGCTCGGACCCCTGGAATACCACGCCGCAGATCGAGGCGGGAAAGGCGGGGTGGCGCGAGCGGTTGATCACGGTCTGGATCACCGCGCGCTGCCCGGTCGCATCGCCTCCGGCTTCGTACCAGGCGGCGGCAGCGAGGCAGTCCACCGCGCGGGCGAGGTCTTCGTTGCTGCCCGTGAAGCGCAGCGGCTTGGCCGCGACGGGGTGCAGCGTGGCGAAGGGCATCTTCGCATTGATTGCCCGGGCGTCATCCTCGGTCACCGGCATCAGGTCTGGCGCGAGGAGCGGGGGCGGGGCGGTCGAGTTGACGATCGCCAGCCGCTGCTGGTCGGGCGCGGGCATTGGCACCAGCCGGTCAGCCCAGAACGTCCAGGTGATGACGGCAGCGATGACGAGCACCAGCGCACCGGTGGCGAATCCCGCGATCAACGGGCGGCGACCTGCTGCCGCGACCCGCGCCGGCAGGCTGTCGCGAAGCAGGCGCAATCGCCGTCGTAACGACCCTGCGTCCGATTCTCTTGCGCCGTCGTTGAGCAGACCTTCCCCCATTCGGCTGCCTTAGCAAAGGTTTGCCCGTCGATGGTGACGAGTTGCATCCGATACGATCCAGCGCATATCTTTCTTGCCATGGCGCAACTTGCCGTAGCATGACCGCCGTGGTTACGGCGAGGGGCGGCAGAGATGACAACTGGCTACGCTTCGGACGCTTCCCCGCGCGTTTCGGTGATCATTCCGTTGGGCAATGCCGAACGCACGATCGGGCGAACCTTGCGCAGCGTGCAGGCGCAGACGATTCGCGCCATCGAGATCATCGTGGTCGACGACGGCTCGACGGACCGTGGACCGGAGCTCGTTCGCGCCGCCATGGCGAGCGATCCGCGTATCACGATTCACTCGCAGCCCAATTCCGGCGTCGCCACCGCCCGCAATACGGGCATCAAGCTCGCCCGCGCGGACTTTGTCGCCCCTGTCGACGCGGACGACTTGTGGACGCCGCAAAAGCTGGAGTGGCAGCTTCGCGCTTTCGAAGGCGCACCCAATGTGGGGCTCGTCTATTGCTTTTTCGACGCCATCGATGCCGATGACCGGCTGCTCTGGCCGGGCACGCGCCGGCAGGTCGAGGGACGTGCGCTCGAGGCCCTGCTGCGGGAGGATTTCATCGGGAATGGCAGCAATGCGATGATGCGGCGCGACCTTCTTCTGGAGGTCGGCGGATATGACCCGCTGCTGCGCGAACAGGGCGCACAGGGCGGGGAGGACTGGCAGGTCGGCCTCAAGCTGGCCGAACGATGCGAATTTGCCTGCGTACCTGACGTCATGGTCGGTTATCGCCGGATGCGCGGGAACATGTCAGGCAACGCCGCGCAGATGCTGCGCTCCGCGCAGCTGGTCGCGGAGCCCTTCCGCAAAGCCTATCCGCAATACGCGCCGGCGATCGATGCGCACGTCGAGGAGCGCCGCCGCTGGCTTTTCGCCCGGGCCATGGGCGATCTCAACGTACCCGGCCTGATGGCGATATCACGCGATGTCGGTGGGTTCGCACCGGCTTTCCGGAGCGCGCTTTCGGTCGCGCGGCCGGTCCTGCGCGAGATCATCAGCGCCGCGATGCGTCGTCTCGGACTCAGGCGGCAGAGCGGGTTCTTCGCCAGAGGGTGACAGGTTTACCAATCGAAAAAACCATCGTCGAGGAGCCGCCGTCGCTCGATCTGCGGCATGTTGGCGCTTTTCCGGTCCCGTCGCAGGGCCATTACCGAGCGGACAAGCTGCGCTGGGTGGGCCATCGCTTCGCCGATAGCGCGGGGGCGCCCGACCTCGCGTGCCTCGTCGAGCAATCGCCGGACTGCGACCTTTTCCTCCAGCGAAGCAATGTGCCGGTCCAGCAGTCCGATCAGGCTCCCGCTGAAGCCGGCTTCTGCAAGGTCGCGGTGCAGGGTGCGGTCCGCTTCGAGCAATTCCTCGAGATCAGTCGTCCGGTGGGAGCCGCTGAGCGAGCGCGCGCGCTGAATGGCGATGTAGCCGCAGTCTGATGTCACCATGAACCGCGCGCCTGCCGCAAGAGCCCGAGCATAGAAAATGTAATCTTCGCCGAGCCGCAGGCGTTCGTCGTAAGTCAGTCCGGCAGCGGTGATGAACTCTCGGCGGATCAGCGGCTTGAGGAAACCCAGCTCGCCGCGGGGGCGTAGCGGGTCTGGAATGTTTCCGCGCACGAACGCTTCGAGGCCGATGCGCCTGTGCCGCTCGATGCCGGACGGCATTGCGAAGCTTGCCGGATCCATCGCTGCCGCTTCCGGCACGAACGCGATGTTGTCGGCCACGAAATCCCAGGCCCCGTCACGCACGGCAAGCAGCCTGGCGAAACGGCCGGGCCTGATGAGATCGTCGGCATCCACGATCGCCAGGAAGGGCAGGGTCGTCTCCGCGATCGCCCGGTTGCGCGCCCGGGCCGGACCGCCATTGATCGGCTGGGAAAGAATCCGCAGACGGGCCGATCCTTCGCCGGCCGCGGTCGCGACAGCCACCGTTTCGTCGGTCGATGCGTCGTCGACGACGATGACCTCGCCGACATCGGCTTCCGCCAGAAGCGATCGCAGCGTCGCGGCGATGGTCGAGGCCGCGTTATAGGCCGGGACGATGACCGCAACCGGACCGCTCATCGCGCGCGCTCCATCGAACTGTCCCCTGCGGGCGGCACGCTCCCTGGTGGCAGCAGCGCATCGTGCGAAATGGCGGCGCGTTCGAACACCTGCTGTCCACTGCTCGCCGATCCGCCGCGAGTCATGGCGAGAGCGATAGACCGCGCAGTTCCGAGTACGTCGCGCATCGCTGCGATGGTCATCGAACGCTCCTCGGGCGAACCGCGGCGAATGCGCCACAAGGTGCCGGCGAACATCTGGCTCACGATCTCGCGGCCCACCTTGCTTTCCGACAGGGCGCGCAGGGTAGCTGCATGGGACGATCCTGCGAGTCCTGCAAATCCGTGCTTGCCGGACATGGCGCGCCGGCAAATCGCGATTTCACCGGCCTCGAGCTTGCGAACATCCAAGGTCGCGGCCGTTTCAAGGTCGACCAGCGCTTCATCCCAGCAGCCATGACGGACCATCACCGCGGCGCGCTGCAGCAACGCGGCGCGGCGCAGGAGGACGTGGTCATCGCAGGCAAACATCCCCTCGAACAGAGCGAGCGGAACCGCCCGGTGCAGGTTCTCGAAGATGCGCCGATCAAACTCTGCCCAGACATTGTCCGACGCGCTCGCTGCGTGAAGCATGCTGGCCGGACCGCGCACACCGTCGTGTTTGCGCTGGTCGAAAATGAACCGGTCGAGGTACGCGGCCGGCACGGTGACCACGAGCCGGACGAACATTTCGTAGTCGAGCGATCGCAGCATCCGCTCCGCGAAGGGGCCGACCGCCGCATAGGCCTCGCGCCGGACGAGCGCTGCGTTCTGCATTACGAAGGCGTCTTCGAGGATGTGCCTGGCGAGGCTGCCCCCGGTCAGGTCGGGCCAGTACCCAGTGCCCATGTCGGTGCGCTTGCCGGCCCCGTCCTCGCTGAAGCGGCTGTAGCGCCCGAATACGAACCCCGCCCCGGAGCTTTCGAGCAATTCCACCATAGGCTCGACGATGCCGGGGCGCTGGACGTCGTCATCGTCGCAGATCCACACGTAGCGGCCGGTAGTTTCGGCCATGCCGCGGTTGAGTGCGACCGCCTTGCCGGCGTTGTCCTGGCGCATGTAGCGAACGCGGGATGCCCGGGTCGCCGCCACCTCGTCGGTTCCGTCGGTCGAGCCATCGTCGATGACCAGCAGTTCGTCATCCGAACCCATCTGCGCGAGAATCGAGTCGAGTGCCTCGCCCAGATATCGGGCGCGGTTGAAGGTGGGGACGATGAACGAGATCCGCGTCATGGGGCGACCGCTAACGCATCAGGCGCGAGTTCGGGAAGCCGCCCGAAATGCCGCTCCATCGCCGCGATCTGGGGATTGTTGCCGCCGCCAAGCCAGTTGTCATGGAACAATGCACTGTCCTGCGATCCGTCCCACGGGACCGGCGGGGAGTCGCTGCCGATGCCGACATGGGGCGTTCCGGCGAGGCGAGCCATCCAGAAGAACCACACGTCGTCGGCGTTGGGACACAGCGCTTCGAAAAGCGCGCGGTCGTGCACCACGGAAGAGAGCGCGCGAGGAGGATAGAGCACCCCGCCAACCCCGGTCGGGAACAGGATTTCGCGGGGATCGGTTACGGCCTTCAGCGCGGTTGCGAGTTCCCATTCCGCATAAGGGGGAAGCGCGCCGTCCTCGCCGATCCGGGCGCGGTGGACACGCCCGCCGACGACCGCACCGGGCACGTCCCGGGCGCGCTCGACAAGCGAGGCCAGCCAGTCCGGCGCGTAATACACGTCGTCGTCGGCCGTCACGATTGTCGCTGCGGGCCATTCCGCGAGCGCCGGGACCAGTTTCTTGAACGAGCGCAAGTCCTCGCAGGCCCGGATGGTCAGGCCGTGAGACTCCAGCGCCTGGACTTCGGCAGGCAGGAGGGCCTCGTCGGCGGCGGCCACCCACAGCACGGTGCGCTCGGCTGCGACCGTCTGGTCGAGTATGCTCTTCAGCGTGGCGGCGAGGAAGGGGAAGCGCGGCGGGTACGACGTCAGCGATACCACCAGTTCGCTAGCGAGTCCGTGTGGCTGCTTGTCCTTCACAGCCGGAAACGCGCGGATCGCGGCTTCGGCCTGGCGAAGGCGGCGACGCTCCGCCTGCCTCGCCACCAAACGCCGGAATCGCCAGAGCCCCCACATGAACCAAGGCTATACCGGCTCAATCGCGCCTCGCCATGCCCTGATTTTGAACCTAAATGGACAAGTATCGCGCTGCCCTCCCGGGCGGCTGCCGGTTAGCGAGGGGGCATGATTCGCAAGTTGATGGGCCGGAGACCGGCGGCGCCCAGCCGCGACGTGCTGACCGAGGGCAAGGTGACCCTTGCCGGGTGCACGCTGCTCGGGCCGATCCGGGTCGGCTATCGCAGCTACGCCAACGATTCTCTGCTGCGGAACATCGATATCGGACGATTCTGCTCGATCGGACGGCGCTGCTCGCTCGGCGCGGCCCGGCACGATGTCGATTGCTTCACCACGCATCCGTCGGCCGCTTCGCCGGACTTCATCCGCGATCCGCAGACCCGGATCGGCCACGACGTGTGGATCGGTGACAACGTGGTGGTGGTGGCCGGGGTGACGATCGGCGACGGGGCCGTGGTCGCAGCCGGGGCCGTCGTGACCCGAGACGTCGAGCCTTACGAGATCGTCGCCGGTATTCCCGCACGCCTGCTTCGGCGGCGCTTCAGCGAGACGACCGCCGCGGCGCTGCGCTCGTCGCAGTGGTGGCGCTATGGCGACGGCGCGCGCGAGCTGATCGGCCCCGGAGCAACTCCGGACGAACTGCTCAAGGCGATGGAGCGGGTACCGTTGACGCCGCTGGAGGCTCATTTTGCGCCCTGGACACAGGCGTGACCCGGATTGCCTATCTCGTTCACAACCTGGCTGACTCAGCGGTAGCGCGGCGCATCGTCATGTTCCGCGCGGCGGGGGCGGAAGTGACCGTGCTCGGCTTCTGCCGCGAGGAGCGCGCGCCTGCCGAGGTCGCGGGTGCGCCAGCAGTGTCCCTTGGTCGCACGCACGACGCCGATCTCGGCCAGCGTGCCCGTCAGGTTTTTGCCAACGTGATCCGGCCGGAAAAGCTGCTCGAGGGCTGCCGCGATGCCGACGTGATCGTGGCACGGAACCTCGAGACGCTGGTCCTCGGCCGGTGGGCGCAAGCCCGGCTGGGCGGGCGGCGGCTGGTCTACGAGAGCCTCGACATTCACCGCAGCCTGCTGGGTGGCGGAGTGAAGGGGCAGGTGATGCGCGCGATCGAGCGGGGTCTGATGCGGCACTGCTCGCTGCTGCTGTCGTCCTCGCCGGCGTTTCTCCGCGAGTATTTCGAACCCGTGCAGAAGCTCACCATCCCGGCGCTGCTGGTCGAGAACAAGCTGCTGGCGCTGGACGGCGCCCCTCCTGCACCGGCGCTTCCCGTGACGGGACCGCCCTGGCGGATCGGCTGGTTTGGCAACCTGCGCTGCCGCAAGACGCTGGCGACGCTGCTGCGCCTCGCCGATGAGGGAGAGGGGCGGATCGAGGTGCTGATCGCGGGCAAGGCGAGCCCCGCGGAGTTTCCCGACTTTGCGGCGCAAGTGGCGCGGCCGCATGTCCGCTATCACGGACCTTACGCCCCGTCGGAGTTGCCCGGCCTCTACGGCCAGTGTCATTTCGCGTGGAGCATCGACTATTTCGAGGAAGGCCTGAACTCGACCTGGCTCCTGCCCAACCGGGTCTACGAAGCCTCGTGCTTCGGCGCGGTTCCGGTGGCGCTGGCGAACGTCGAGACAGGGCGCTGGCTCGCCGTTCATGATGCGGGCCTGCTGCTCGAGGAAGGGCGCGAGGCCGAGCAGTTCGCAGGCGTGCTCCGGAACATGACCGCGACGGAGTACGCGCCGCTGCGGGCCCGTGTGCTCGCGATCGCGCGGCGCGATCTTTTCGCGGACCAGCGGGACTGCGCCGAGCTGCTTTCGGCGATCGCCGGATGAGCGATCCTGCCCGGCTCCTGGTCGTCGTTCCCTGCCTGAACGAGGCAGGGCACCTGCCGGGCCTGCTCGACTGGCTGCGGCGGGCGGCACCGGGCAGCCGGATCGTCGTTGCGGACGGCGGCAGCAGCGATGGGAGCCGCGAGATCGTGGGCGGGTTCGCGGAGGTTGTTCTGCTCGACAACCCTAAGCGCATCCAGTCCGCGGGGCTCAACCTGGCGGTCGACCGGCACGGCTCGGATTGCGACTGGCTGCTGCGCATCGACGCGCACTGCGACTATCCGGACGGTTATGTCGCTGGGCTCCTTTCCGCAGCGGAGCAGCGCGATGCGACGAGTGTCGTCGTGCCCATGATCACACGCGGCTTCGCCTGTTTCCAGCGCGCAGTTGCGGCGGCGCAAAACTCGGTGCTGGGCACCGGCGGTTCGCCGCACCGGCACCTCGGGGAGGGCCGGTTCGTCGATCACGGGCACCACGCCCTGATGCGGCTCGACCTGTACCGCAGGGTCGGTGGCTACCGCGAGGACATGAGCCACAACGAGGACGCCGAGCTCGACTTGCGGCTGGCTGCCGCCGGCGGGCGCATCTGGCTCGAGCCGGCGCAGGCTATCGTCTATTACCCGCGCCGCGAGGCCCGGTCCTTGTGGCGTCAGTATCGCGGGTACGGGCAGGGCAGGGCGCGCACGCTGGGGCTGCATCGCCAGCGGCCCAAGCTTCGCCAGCTGCTGCCGCTGGCTGTCCCGGCGGCGATGCTGCTCGCGCTGGCCGCGCCCTGGTTCTGGGCGGCGATCCTGCCGCTTGCCGGCTATCTCGGGCTGGTGCTCGGCGGCGGGCTTCTCGTAGGATCGCGGGCGGGCGGAGGCTGCGCGCTGCTCGCCGGGATCCCGGCGGCGATCATGCACCTGGCCTGGAGCGTTGGCTTCCTGCGCGGTCTGCCGCGCGCGCTCCGCGGTACCTGAAAAAAGAATTTTCCTACACGGACGAAAAAGAACAAATCGGCAACATCGTGATTCGCCGCGGGTGATGGACCCGTCTCAGCAGGAGCAGAACCGATGGCTTCCGACCAGTTCGATACGATGCAGGATTCCCCTTCCAGCCCTTCGCGCGCGCCGTTCGCGGTGACCGCCAGCGACACCCTCGAACTCAACCCGATCCCCAAGGCGCTTTATGTCGGCACCGGCGGCAACGTGGTCGTGCGCGGCATGGGCGCGAGCGCCGACGTGACGTTCCGCAATGTCGCGAGCGGGCAGGTGCTCGACGTGCGGGCGCGGCTCGTCAAGGCGACCGGAACGACCGCCGCCGATATCGTGGCGCTCGCCTGATGGCGCGGTTCGGCTTCGGAGCGGGCCGTCGCCGGACCCGCTTGTCCCAGCAGCCACCCGTGGTGACGCTCGCGCCGCTGGTGCTGACATCGGCCACGCTGGCCGAGAACAGCGCCGCCGGCGTCGTGGTCGGGACCCTCTCCGGGCGTACCGCCGGATCGACAGTCTCGCTTCTTGCGAACGACGGAAACCGCTTCGCCATCGTTGGCGGCGATGTGGTTGCCGGCGCGGTCGCCTGCGATTTCGAAGCGGGTTCGGTGCGCTCGATCACCGTCCGGGAAACCCTTGCTGGCGCCAGCAACAGTCCGCGTGACACGGTGCTCTCGATCAGCGTAGGCAACGTGTTCGAGCAGCCAGACCTGTTGGCACTGACCCTTTCGGCCACGATCGCGACTGTGGGGGCGGCGACCAGCATCGGCATTGTCGGCGCCACCGCCGGATCGGTCATCTCCGGGACGGTTCCGGACGGGATGACGCTCAACAGCGCCGCGCGGACGATCGGCGGAACTCCGACAGTCGCCGGCACCTACAACTTCGCGTTAACCGAAACGCTGGCGGACAGCGCCAACTCGCCGCGCGTTTCAAACGTGACCGTCATTGTTGCCGCTGCGGCGGTCACCGCGCCGGGCTACCTCAACACCGCCGCAACTGCGCCCTGGGCGGTGTGGGGCGCGCACCGGCTCGTGTCGGGCTACGCCGGAAACCTCTTCACGCTGCGCCGTGCGAGCGACGGCGCGACGCTGAACGTCGCGGCGCAAAGTGGCGGGGATTATCCCGATTACCCCGGAATCGCGGCGTGGATCGGATCATCGACCGCGACGGTGACGACCATCTTCGACCAGACCGGCAATGGGCGGAACCTGATCCAGGGCACCGTCGCGAACCAGCCGTCATTCGATCCCGCCCAGAAGACCGGCAACGCAGTGCCGATCCTGTTCGACGGATACGGGCGGACGACGAACGCCTTCCTGGTCGCGGCCGACAAGAACATGGTGCTCGACGCCATCGCGCTCGACCGGACGGCGCTTTCCGCATTTGCGGTGGCGGAGCTGAAGACGAGCTACAACTCGTTCGGGTTCTTCACCGGCTCTGAAAGCGGCGGGTTCTCCACCGGGCAGCAGGAACTCTATATCCAGAACGGCGCGGTGACCGTCCGCAGCGGGACCGATACGCGCTCGAGCAACGTCGCCGAACCGCGCGCCAGCAAGGCGACGGTCGGCTATGCGTTCGGTCCTTCGACAAGCTATGTCTACAGCAAGGAAAGCTGGCGCGGGCAGGGCGTGGCGCTGACGTCGTCGACCATCGGGCGGCTGACACTGGGCAAGTCGATCTTCGGCGGATCGGCCTTCAACGGAATGTATGCGCTATTCGGCATGGCGCTCTACAGCCAGATGCTCTCCAACACGACGACCGGCCCTGCGGTGGTAACGGCGCTCAACGCCGCCTGCGAGGTACCGACCGCGTTCCAGTACACCGCCGTGTTCAACGGCGACTCGATCTTGGAAGGATCGGGTGCGGCAAGGCTGCTCAACACCGTCCGCCAGATGGGGCTGCGCAAGGAGGGCGAGGTCGTCAACTCGGCCATCCATGGGACGACGCTGGCGACGCAGTATGCTGCGCGGACGCGGTTTTCGACCAACCTCTACAACGCGGGGAGGCCCTGCGTGTTTTTCATGCAGGCGGGCACCAACGACCTGGCGAGCACGGCGGGCGCGACGCTCTATGCCAACACCGCAACACCTTACGTCACGTACCTCAAGGGTCTGGGCTACAAGGTGGTGATCTGCACGATCCTGCCCCGGACCGGTTCCAGCGGCTGGTCGGCGGCGATGGAGAACGAACGCCAAGCCTACAACGCCGCCGTGGTGGCCAACGCAGCGGGGGCGGATCTCGTGTTGGATCTTGCAAGCGACCCGGTCATGGGTCCGACGACCGCGTGCGCCGACACCAGCCTTTATGTCGACGCGCTGCATCCGGCCACGGGCGGGCATGCCCGGCTGGCGAGCCTTTACCGCGCTGCTTTGCAGACGGTGCTGCGAACGACCGCGCTGGGCAGCAGCTACGTTCCTTGAGCGTTACTGGCGTTCGAGACGCCAGGTCCTCACCCAGTCGATGTCCATTGCCGCCGGAAAGCGGGTGCTGGCGTCCGGATCGCCCGGCCAGCGCCCGCCAACCGCAAGGTTGAGCAGCAGGTACATTGGCCGGTCGAGATCCGCCGGCGCGGCTATCGAAGCGGTTTTTTCGCCATCGACGTAGTAGTCGATCCGGTCCGGCAGCCACATGGCGCCATAGCGGTGGAATTCGGTCGGATTGCCTGAAAACGCGACTCTGCGGGTCACGTCCTTGGGTGGGATAGAGGAGTGGACGCTCGAATAGATCGTCGAAGGGTCGTGTCCCAGCGCCTCGACCACGTCGATCTCGGGCGGCCAGCGGCTGTCTTCCCGCAGGAGCCAGAACCCTGGCCAGATGCCCTTGCCGCCGGAAAAGCGAAGCCGTGCTTCGAAGTAGCCGTACTGCTGGACATAGAGCCCGCGCGTGGTGAGTAGGCCCGAGCTGTATGACAGTTCCCGAAGCACGGGGTTGTCGCGGTGGCCCGGGAGACTGGCGAGCTCGGCCTGGACAGCGCCTTTCACCGCCGGGCTCATCGGTTGCGCGGTGATGGTCACCATCCCGTCGTGGACGAGGAAGGGGTCGATCCCCAGGCCGAGATAGCCCGGATCGAAATAGACCTGCCGCTCGCGGTTGGCGGGCAGGGTCCGCTTCGGAACCGTCGTATCGCGCGCGCCCGGATCGGCGAAGACGTGCCCCCACAGCTTGGGGTCGAGGACCGGCTTGTCGAATTCTTCCGCGAGCGCGGGAACCAGCTTGTAGCCGGGCGGAGCCGCCGGCATTTCGTCGCCGCGAACCTTGGGCGTGCAGGCAAGCGCCGCGGCGGCCAGTAGCGCAAGGAGAAGGGCGCGCGAGGTCTTCAGGAGCCGGCGGCGATGCATCACCCGAACTTCGTCAGGGAACACGGCGCTTGTCAATCGCCCAGCCTTCCAGGGCATCGTCCGATTCCGATCCAAATTGCGCGAATTCAAGCCTGCACCTCGGGCTGAAAGCGGTTATACGGTGCGTCTTGCCGACGCTGGCGTAAGCTGGCCTGCCGGTTCAGGGGGCCTGTAACATCCGGATGCGCAGCGACGATTTGATCTCCGTGGTGATCCCTGCGCGCAACGCCGCAGGAACGCTGGAGAAGGCCCTGCAATCGCTGGTCCGGCAGGGGCATCGCCACTGGGAGGCGGTGGTGGTCGATGACGGATCGACCGACGAAACCGCCGCGATCGTTCACCGCCTTGCCGATCAGGACGCCCGCATCAGGATCGTGTCAGGTCCGGCGCGAGGGGCTTCGGCTGCCCGCAACCGGGGCATTGCGGAAGTGGCGGGCCAGTGGCTCCAGTTCCTTGACGCGGACGACTGGCTGGAACCCGATCATCTCGAGCGGATGCTCGCCGCCCTGCGTGCCAATCCTGAGGCAAAGGTCGCCTGGTGCAGCTATCGCCGGGTCATGCTCGACGGACGGGAGGACGGGGTCAAGACGCTGGAACTGGACGACGATCCATTCCCGCAACTGTGCGAGCAATGCACGGTGGCGATCCACGGCGTGCTGGTCGATCTCGAACTGGTCCGCAGCGTCGGCGGCTTCGACGAAGAGCTTGTCACGTGCGAGGATTGGGACCTGTGGCAGCGCGTTGCCCGCACCGGCGCGCCGTGGACCGGAGTGCCCGACCTGATCGTGCCGTACCTCGTCGACCCGCGCTCGCTGTCCAACCGTGCCACAAGCCTGCTGCGCGACGGGATGACGGTGATCGAGCGCGGCGCTGCTCCTGACCCGCGCGTGCCCGCACCGGCGCTGCGCTGGAGCAAGGGCCTGTCCGCCTGGGGCAGCGACACTGCGCACCGCCGCTCGCGGTTCGCGCTGTGGGTGCTGAGCTCGCTGGTGGCGGGCGGCAAGCCCGTCGATTTCGATACCTCGGTCCTCGCTGGACTCTCGCGTGATCCGTGGCTGGGCGGGGAGATCGGGTATTACATCTTCGATGGCCTGGTCATCGGGCTCCAGACCACGGGCGAGCGGCTCCTGCTCGCCTCGGATAAGGTCGGGCCGGCGATCCGGACGATTATGGACGAAGTGGCCCGCCACGTCGAAGATCCCATGGCGCTGCGGCGGATCGAGCATTCGCTCGACGACCTGCTGCTCGAGGGAGAGTGGCAGGATGGGCAGGTGCTCGCCCGGACTTTGCTGGTCGAGCGCGAGCGAGGATTCACGGGCAACATCGCTTTGCCCGAGGGCATCGACCGGGTGCATTGCCGGCTCGTCAACGCAGGTCGCAGCTATGCCGCGGTGACGATCGGCGCGCTGGATGCGATCGATGCGAACGACATCGAGGACGCACTCGCGGCAAGTTTCCACGGCCGCCAGCTGTCAAACGCCCGGCTTCGCGCCGCGGCGAGGGCGCTGGTGCCGGCCGCGCTGAAAGCGCCGCTCAAGCGCGCCGCGCGTTCGGGCCCGGCGCGGAGGCTGATCGACACGGCCTGGAAGATACGGCGGCGGCTGGGCCGGGCTCGCCCTGTCGACCATGTGGCCCCTTCGGCGAGCCCGCACCGCCTGCGACTGGCGGAACTGGAGCAGGCGCTCGCAATCGAATTGCCCGCGGCGGCTCCTGCGGTAGAAGCGGCGAAGAACGAGGACCCGGCGCGCAGCGGCGATCGCGGCGCGTTCTGGGAGGCCATTTTCGCCTCGCCCGATCCCTGGAACTACGACTCGCCCTATGAAGCGCAGAAGTACGAGCGCCAGCTGGAACTGCTCCCGGACCGCCCGGTCCGCCATGCGCTTGAACTGGCCAGCGCCGAGGGGCACTTCACCCATCGCCTTGCCTCGCTGGTCGCCAGGCTGACCGCGACCGACATTTCGCCGACTGCGCTGGAGCGCAACCGTGCGCGGCAGGCGCAGCATCACGACAACATCGACTTCCGCACCCTCGATCTAGTCGTCGAGAAGATTCCCTCCGGACACGATCTGATCATCTGCTCCGAAGTGCTCTATTACCTCGATGACTATGCCCAGCTGCGGATGGTCGCCGGCAAGATCGCCGACGCGCTCGAGCCGGGAGGCGCGTTCCTGACCGCACACGCCTTCGTCTCGACCGACGACCGGACCCGCACCGGGTTCGACTGGGGCCATCCGTTCGGCGCGGAGGGTATTGCCCGCACGTTCGCCGAGACTCCGGGACTTGTCCTGGAGGAATCGATCCAGACCGAGATCTACCGCGTCGACCGTTTCCGCAAGCTGGCCGCTGGCGAAGTAGCGGAGCCGCCGGTCGTTCGCGCGGCAGATGTGTGCGAGGTGCTCGACCCGGACGTCGAACGATACCTGCTGCGCGGCGGTGCCGATGTCCTGCGCAGCGACGTCGCCGGGGAACAGGCCGACCGCGTGCCGATCCTGATGTACCACGGCGTCGCGGACAGCGGACCGGAGGCGCTGGCCCGCTACCGCACCGCGCCGGCGAAATTCCTCGAACAGGTGCGCTGGCTGCGGCGGAACGGCTATCACACCCTGTCGCCGGTTCGATTGGCGGAGCATCTCGCCAATCGCCGCCCGTTCCACGGTCGCCCGGTCGTCATCACGTTTGACGACGGCATCGCAAACTTCGCGGAGCACGCCTGGCCGATCCTGCGCGCGCACGACTTCGAGGCGGAGATGTTTCTCGTCACCGGCCTGGTCGGCGGCACGGCCGAGTGGGACGGCGAGGACGGCCGCCAGATTCCCCTGCTCGACCTTGAGACGATCCGGCGGCTGGCTGCTGAGGGCGTGCGCTTCGGCAGCCACTTCACCCGCCACGTGCCCGCCAATGGCCTGTCGAGCGAGGAACTGGCGCACGAGATGATCGCCTCGCGGTTGCAGATCGAAAGCTGGCTCGGGACCGCGCCGGTGCAGCTCGCCGCGCCCTACACCATTCCCGACCGGCGCTTCCCGGCCATGGCCCGGTCGACCGGCTATTCGCTGCTCTATGGCAACGGATCGGGGCCGGCTGGATGGTGGCAATCGCCCTGTGATCTGCCGCGGATCGAGATCCCGGGTGACTGGTCGATGGACCAGTTCGTGGCGGCACTGGAAGCGGCGCGGTGACGCAGCCGCTGGTCAGCGTGGTGATCCCGGCGTTCAACGGTGCGGCCACTATCGACGAAACCTTGCGCTCCGTTCGCGGTCAATCGTGGCGCGAGCTGGAGATCGTGGTGGTGGACGACGGGTCTACCGACGACACGGTCGAGGTCGCCGGGCGCCACATGCGCGCAGACCCGCGCGTCCGGGTAATCTGCCAGCCCAACGCAGGGGTCGCCGCTGCCCGCAACGCCGGATGGCGTTCGGCCGCCTCTGACCTGATCGCCTTCGTCGATTCCGACGACCTGTGGGCCGAGGACAAGATCGCCCGGCAGATGGCCGTCCTGGCCGAGCGCGGCGAGGGGACGGGACTCGTTTACAGCCGCTATGCCCTGATCGATGGGGAGCGGCGGATCATCTACCGCGACACCACGCCGGTTCACGAGGGCGAGGTCCTGCGACAGCTGATGCACGGCAACTTTGTCGGCAATGGCAGCGCGGCGCTGGTCCGCCGCGCAGCGCTGGAAAGCAGCGGCGGGTTTGAACCAGCGCTCCACCAGGCGGGCGCGCAAGGCTGCGAGGACATCCTGTTCTACCTCCGCGTCGCAGAAAACTGGCATTTCGGCGTCGTCCACCAGCCAGACATCGGCTACCGGCTGCTGCCCGATGCGATGTCGGCGGACCTCTTGCGCATGTTCCGCTCGTGGATGATGGTGCGCGAAGAGATGCTCGCCCGCCATCCCGATTACCGGGCCTCTCTCGATGCGGGGGCGCAGGCGTTCTGGCAGTGGCTGTTCGAGCGCTCGATCCAGCGCCGGCAATGGCGACAGGTCCCGCGCCTGCTGACTGCGCTCGGGCGCTGGCGGGTGCGCTCGCTCGTCCGGCTGGCCCCGGCGGCGCTGCGCGAACTGGCGAGGGCGCGGAACGGCGGCGAAGAGCGCGCCGCTCCGCCCGAAAAGTTTGCGATCGGTGAGCCGGCATGACGGCCACCAGCCCAAAGCCCGGTGGTGTCCGGCCTGCGCTGGCCGATCTCTTCGCACTGCTGCGGCGGATCGGGTTCGATCACCGGCTGACCGTGCTCCACGTGGTGCTCGGGCTGCTGGCCTCGCTGGCGGAGACCGTGGGGATCACCGTCGTCCTGTTGTTCCTCTACCTCGCGAGCGGCCAGCTCGATCGCGCGACCGCCGATGCGGGTGCGTTCGGCAGCGTGCTGCGCGATCTTGCCGAGTGGTCGGGCTCGCTGGCCGGAGTCGGGGTAGTCCTGGTCGCGCTGATTTTCGCGCGGGCGCTGATCGCGCTCGCTTATTCACTGATCTCGACACGAACGAGCGAGTGGATGAGCCAGCAACTGCGCGATACGTTGCATTATCAGTACCTCACCGCGCAGTACGGCCGGGTTACGTCGTTCGACATGGGCAACCTGCTCGAGGTGCTGAGCATCGAATCGTGGACGACGGCGCAGTCCTACCAGGCGTTTACCCGCCTCATCGTCAGCGCCTGTTCGCTGGTGGTGTTCGGCGGTTTCCTCTTGCTGCTGTCGTGGAAGATCACCCTGATCGCGGTCATCGGGGCGGGGGCAGTAACGCTCGCGCTGCGCCGTTTCTCGCGCCGCGCCCACGCCTGGGGCGAGGTTGTGCGCGAAAGCCACAAGGCGCTCGGCAGCCTCATGCTGGTCACGCTCGAAGGCCTGCGCACGCTGCGCGCTTATGGCCGCGAAGAGGCGCATCACCGCCGCTTCCTCAAGAGCTCGGCTGAGGCCGGGGAAGGGGTCTACCGGCTGGCCTGGCTCAATTCGTGGATCGGACCGGTCTCTGAAGCGGGCTATCTCGTCACCCTCGCTTTGATCATCGCCAGCATCGAGTTCTGGGACACCGGCTTTGCCACCACGCTGACGGCGGTGGCGCTGCTCTATCGCCTCCAGCCGCATACCCGCGAGATCGAGCAGCAGTTCCTGACGCTCGCCCACAACGGCCCGCGGGTGGCCTCGGTCAAGGACATGATCCGCGCGATGGAAACTGCGCCGCGCAGCGACGGGGCAGGGGAGGCGCGGCTTCACCGCGAAATTGCCTTCCGCGACGTGACCTTCCGCTATGCGCCCGATCTTCCTGTTGTCCTGAAAGGGGTGTCGTTCACGATTCCTGCCGGCAAGACCACCGCGCTGGTTGGCCCGAGCGGGTCGGGCAAGACCACCATCGTCCAGGTGCTGCTGCGGCTGTGGGACATCGAGGACGGTGCGGTGCGGATCGATGGCATCCCGCTCGAAACGCTGCGGCGGGAGAGCTGGCTCGGCCTCCTCGGCGCTGCCGGGCAGGATATCGACCTGGTCGAGGGGACGGTGCTCGACAACATCCGGCTCGGCACCGAGAATGCAACCGATGAAGCGGCCATCGCGGCCGCGCGCGCCGCCGGGGTGGACCTGTTCGTCGAGGAGCTGCCGCTCGCCTATCAGACGTGGATCAACCTCGAAGGACAGCGCTTCTCCGGCGGCCAGCGCCAGCGCATCGCGCTTGCCCGGGCGATCCTGCGCGAGCCACGGCTGTTGATCCTAGACGAGGCGATGAACGCGCTCGACATGGACCTGGAAAGGCGAATCAATGCCACCATCGCCGAGCGGCTGGCCGGGCACACCGTGCTGATGATCACCCACCGGATCGAGAACATCCGCAGCGCCGATCACATCGTTTGGATCGAAGACGGGAGGATCGTCGGCGAGGGCCCGCCCGCCGAATTCACCCGGACCCTGTTCGCCCGCTATGCCGGAGAGATCACATGAAGCGGATCCTCGTGACCGGCGGAGCGGGTTATGTCGGCAGCCACGCGTGCAAGGCGTTCGCGCGGGCCGGGTACGAGGTGTTCACCTTCGACAACCTCTCGCGCGGCTGGTGCGAGGCGGTGAAGTTCGGTCCGCTGATCGAAGGAGATCTGCTTGATCCCGCGGCGCTCGACCGCGCGATGGCCGAGGCCGAGCCCGATATCGTCGCCCACTTCGCTGCCTTCGCCTATGTCGGGGAGTCGATGGCCGAACCGGCGATGTACTATCGCAACAACGTCGCGGGCTCGCTCAACCTGCTCGACGCCATGGGGCGGCACGGGGTCGACAGGCTCATCTTCTCGAGCTCCTGCGCGACATACGGCGTACCGGACGCACTGCCGATCGACGAGGAAACGCCCCAGATGCCGATCAATCCCTATGGCGCGTCGAAGATGATGGTCGAGCGGATGATTGCGGACCACGCTGCGGCCTATGGACTGTCGGCGGTGTCGCTGCGCTATTTCAATGCGGCGGGGCTCGACCCGGAGGGTGAACTGTTCGAACGGCACGAGCCGGAGACGCACGTCATCCCGCTGGCGATCGAAGCGGCCCGTGCGGGGCGGCCGTTCACGGTGAACGGGACCGATTTCCCAACCCCCGACGGCACCGCGATCCGGGACTTCATCCACGTGACCGACCTTGCCGACGCTCATGTCCGTGCGGCCGCCTATTGTGAAACGCATCCGGCGGCGGTGGCGCTCAATCTCGGGACCGGGACCGGCACTTCCGTCGCGCAGATCGTCGCGGCCGTCTCCAGTGCGACCGCCAGGACCATCGATGTCGACTGCGGCCCGCGCCGGCCGGGTGATCCGGCCGAACTCGTCGCGTCGCCGCGGCGGGCCCGCGAAGCGCTGGGCTGGGAGCCGCAGCTGTCGGACATCGACACGATCGTGCGGACCGCGCTGCTCGGCAGCTAGTCTTCGAATGGCGCCTCGGGGTTGCGCACGCGGATCAGGCCGTTGGATACCAAGGTCATCACCAGCTCATCATTCTGGTTGTAGACCCGCGCCTGCGACTTGAAGATCCCCATGTCGGGGCGAGAGCGGCTGCGGCGCTTTTCGAGCAACTCGCTTTCGACCCGCAGAGTGTCACCGGGATAGACGGGCTTAACCCAGCGCAGTTCGTCTATTCCCGGCGAGCCGAGCCCCGCCTGCGGATTGGCCTGCATGTTGGCGACCATCATCGCCATCGTCATCGCGCCGGTGTGCCAGCCGCTGGCCGAGATGCGGCCGAAGTGCGTCTTCGCAGCTTCCTCGTCGGAGAGGTGGAACGGCTGGAAGTCGTACTTGCGGGCGAACTCGAGCACTTCCTCGCGCGTCACCTCGTAGTGGCCGAACTTCGCGACGGTGCCCGGCACCAGGTCTTCGTAGTGTATCATACCCGAAGGTAGTGCCGGGCGCCGCCGCGCTGGTCAATCCTGCTCGCCAAGGATGAAGCGGGCAAATACCGTCGCCCCGACCGGGTGCTTGCCATACGCAGCGTCGAGGGCGTCGGGCTTGAAGTAGGTCGAGACGGCGCCGCCCAGGGCAAGCGTCACCGGGCCGAGTGGCACGCGATAGGCATAGCCGGCCTGCAGCTTGGTCACGCGGAACGTCACGTCGTGCAGCGGGTCGGAATGGTCAGGGAAAAGCTCGTCGTTGGCGACGTTCTCGATCCTGCCGAACAGGGTGTGACGGTCCGACAGGTCCCAGTTCACCTCGCCCAGCCACGCAGTGAGGGTGTCGCCCGGCACCCGGTTCTTGGCACTGAACGCGGCCATGGCAGAAAGGCCACTGCCGTTGGCATAGTGGACCGAGGCTGTGGTGCGATGCTCGTCCTCGCCCGGGTGCAGCGTTTCGGGCTGTTTGAGCTCGCCATAGCTTGCCTGCACCGCCCACTTCGGCGTGGGCGTCCAGGTGGCGCGGACGGACCAGGAGTCGAGCCTGGGCGTTTCGATGTTCCAGCGGTGCTCGTCGGGTTCCTGCCCGCGGAAGGCGCTGCCTTCGAGCTGCCACTGCGGCGTGGCGACCCCGGCGGTGACGACGCCATAGGTGATATGCGTGGAATCGAACCAGTGGTGGGTGATCGGCGGCTCCGGGTTATAGCGCGCCGAGCCGCGGTGCATGAACGCGCTTGGCCCCAGCGCCGGCTCGCCGACCGGGCCGCCGTAGAGGAACACGCTGGCGTTATCGCCGACGTTGATGTCGAGCCGCGCGGCCAGCTCCATGAACAGGTCGTGCGGGTGTTGCCGATCGACCAGCGGCTCGCCGCCTGCGGTCTCGCCGGTGGCGAACAGGTTGGGATAGCCGCGCGCGTCCATCGCGGGCTCGAGGCTGAGCATGGTCCGCGCCTGGAACCGGCCCCATTCTGCCTCGCGCTCGGCCATGAGCATCAGCATCGAGGTGGCATAGAACTTGTCGTCGCCGCGCGGGCCCGAATGGTCGGTGTACTGCGCCGAGACCGAGCCGTGGGCCATCAGCATCCAGTCGCCGGCCATGGCATGAAGTCCGGGCTCGGCGGGTTCCGCTCCGGGAATGCGGGCGGTGCCGGATCCTTCGCCATAGGCGGACGGCGCGGAGGGCATCGCCATGCCGTCGTGGGAGCCGTGTCCGGCGTGTGCAGGGCTTTCCCCGGTCGTCAGCATGTCCGTCTCATGATGGCCGGCGTGTCCGGTCGGGGCAGGGGCAGGAGCAGGCACCGGCGAAGGAGCAGGCGCCGGAGCCGGAGCCGGAGCCGGCATCTCCATGCCCTGATGCATCGAATGGTCCATCTCCTGCGCGGAGGCGGGAGCGGCGGAGAGAAGTGCCAGCAGCGAAGCGCCGGCAAGCAGGGTACGCATGGGGAAGTCCTTCACACAAAATCAGAAATGACGCGAGAGCATCCACAGCGCCATGGCCACCATCACCACGTTCTCGGTCAGCGAGACGAAGCCGAGCGGAACCCGGCCCGATCCGCCGACGCAGGCGCACTTGAGTTCGCGCTTTTGCACGTAGACGGCGTAGAACACGCTGATCGCGCCGATCGTTCCGATGAACAGGGCAATCGGGATCGACAGCCAATCTAGAGCATGAGCGCTCATCAGCACACCCGCGAGCGCCTCGCCGAACGGATAGAGCGTGGCATACGGCACCCAGCGCCGCGCCAGCAGGTCATAGCCGAGGAACATCGTGGCGAACTTGTCCACGTCCTGCAGCTTGAGCATCGCCAGCAGCGTCATCGCGAACGACACGAACCATTCCGCGGCGCGCAGCGTGAACGGCGTCTGGTACGCCGCCTGACTGACGGCGAGAGCCAGTGCCCCGGCGATGGCAAACACGGCGAGAACCGGCGTGTAGCTGGTGCGGTCGGGATCGGCGACCTCCAGTCCGAGCCAGCGGCGGGTATCATCGTAACCGCCCACGCGCTCCCCGCCGATGAACACCTGAGGCGTCGTCTTGACGTCGTGCTCCGCCTTGAAGGCGTCGGTTTCGTCGCGGGTCGTGAGCCAATGGTCCTCGACGGTCCAGCCCCGGCTTTGCAGCAGGTGCTTCGCCTTGAGCCCATACGGGCAGACGTGCTTGTCCATCACCATGCGGTGCAGGACGGCGGTTTTAGGGAGCTGTTGTTTTGTCATGGCGAATCGGCTTATACGTTCCGTACCGTGGTACGGAGTCAACTATGGTCGCGCTGACAATTTCCGGGCTGGCGAAAGGGGCAGGCGTGGGCGTGGAAACGGTCCGCTTCTACCAGCGCCGCGGGCTCCTGCCCGATCCCCGGCCGTCGCGGCTGGGCGGTGCGCCGGGGCGGCGGCATTACGGCGAGGACGAGCTGCGGCGGCTGCGCTTCATCCGCTCGGCACAGAAGGCCGGGTTCACGCTCGAGGAGATCGGTGAACTGCTCGCGCTCGATCGCACCGGCGAACGCGCCCGCGCCCGCGAGCTGGCCCGCGCGCGGCTTGTCGAGCTCGACGCCCGGATCGCCGAGCTGGAGACGGCGCGGCGCTCGCTGGCAAAGCTTGCGAAGGAATGCGCTTCGGGCCGCGACGGGCCGTGCCCCATTCTGGAGGCTTTCGACGCGTGACTGTGTTCCCAAGCATTTGACTCCGTAACGGAATCAGGCACTCTTCGGCCGGGGATCTGGCGGAAGGGGGCCATCAGGAATGCACAAACTCGTCAAGCTGCCGCTGGTAGCGCTTGCACTCGCGCTCGCCGCGCCGGCGATGGCCAAGGAAGAGCCGCTTCCGCCCGAAATCGAAAAGGCGCTGAAGGTCGCGGACAGCCTCCACCCGAAGCAGGGCAAGATCGCCCTGCCGACCGCCCACGCCACGCTCGACCTCGGCAAGAGCTACGACTTCTACGACGCCGAAGACGCGCGCAAGATCATCGTCGATATCTGGGGCAATCCGCCCGAGGCTGGTGATGGCATCCTTGGACTGGTCATGCCGGCGGGCAAGTCGCCCGTCTCCGACAGCTGGGGCGCGGTCCTCAGCTACGAGCCGACCGGCTATGTCGAGGACAGCGATGCAGCCGATGCCGATTTCGGGGCGATCCTCGAGGAGCTGAAGACCAACGCCGAAGCCCAGAACGAGGCACGCAAGTCGCAGGGCTACCCGGCGATGCATGTCGCCGGCTGGGCGGAATCCCCGCGTTACGATGCAGGAACCCACTCTGTGGTCTGGGCGCGCGACCTGATGATCGACGGGAACCAGGTCCACACCCTCAACTACGATCTTCGCACGCTCGGGCGAAGCGGGGTGCTCTCGGTCAACTTCATTGCCGGCATGCCGGACTTGCCCGCGATCAAGACCGCCGCCGCCGATTTTGCGCGCCATGCTTCGTTCGACACCGGCTCGCGCTATGCCGATTTCGATCCCTCGCTGGACGAAAAGGCAGAGTACGGCATCGGCGGGCTAGTTGCGGCGGGCGTGGGCGTGGCCGCGGCGAAGAAACTGGGGCTGCTGGCAATCCTGCTCAAGTTCCTGAAGCCCATTGCGATCGCGGTGGTCGCAGGCGGTGCCGCGATCGCGCGGTTCGGGCGCAACCTGTTCGGACGCGGTGGCGGGGACGCCTGAGCCTCAGCCGAACTTGCGCTTGGCGGCCTCGGCAACAGCCACGCGCGGGACGATACGGTAGCGGGCCAGGATCAGGCCGAACAGGCCGAAGACGATCAGGCCCGCCGCGACCCCTAGGTAGACAACCCGTTCGCTGCGCAGGGCCATGATCGCGCCGCCGATGGCAACGGCCTGGTCTTCGTCCTCGAACCACGCGGACTTGATCAGCGACCAGCCGATCCCGGCGAACACGACCGCTCGCGCCGCGTGGCCGATCCGGCCCAGGGTACAGGTGAAGCGGGGCGCGCCGGATTGGATGAAGCGCATGAACTTCGCCTTCCACGCTTCCTGCGCCTGCGAGGCGGCGGTGGCGAAGAAATAGAGACCGACCATGCCCAGCAGGACCGCCCCCAGCGGCAGGTCGAGCAGCGTGCGCGCCGCCTGCTGGCCGCGCTGGTCGCCGTCCCCGCTCTTGTGGACCACGGACAGGAACTGCAGCGCCGTGTAGCCGAGCATGCCGTGTGCGAGCCCGCTGAATATCGCTCCGGCCCGCTTGGCAAAGCCCTTGAGGTCATGACCGTGCTGATCCAGGTCGAGAATACCGGTCGCGAGGCGGTACACACCGTAGGCGAACAGGCCGATTGCCACTGCGACCAGCAGGACGCTGCCCAGCGGCATGGCGCGCAGCGTATCGAACACCGCGTTCTGGCCTTCGCCGGCGCGGCTTCGCGTGGCGATCGCCAGCCAGCCGAGCAATATGTAGACAAGCGCCCGGGCGGCAAAGCCGACGCGCGCGATCCGGTCGAGCCGGGTCACCCGGTCCAAAGTTTCCTCACCCTTCATGCGCGGCCTAACGCGCCGGGGCGAGTGTCCGTTCCGGAAAGATCAGACGTTGAACTTGAAGTGGAGCACGTCGCCGTCCTTGACGACGTATTCCTTGCCTTCCTGCCGCAGCTTGCCCGCATCGCGCGCGCCGGTTTCGCCGTTGCAGGAGACGTAGTCGTCGAACGCGATGGTTTCGGCGCGGATGAAGCCGCGCTGCATGTCGGAGTGGATCTCGCCGGCGGCCTCGGGCGCCTTGGCCCCGGCGTGTACGGTCCATGCGCGCGCTTCCTTGGGACCGACGGTGAAGAAAGTCAGGAGATGAAGCAGGTCGTAGCCGGCGCGGATCACGCGGGCGAGGCCCGTTTCGTGAAGCCCCATCTCCTCGAGGAAGACCATCCGCTCCTCGCCGTCCATGCCGACGAGCTCGGCCTCGATCGCTGCCGAGACGATCACCGCATTGGCGCCTTCGGCCTTGGCCTTTTCGAAGACGCGGGCGGAGAAAGCATTGCCTTCGGCCGCGGACTCTTCCTCGACGTTGCAGACGTAGAGGACCGGCTTGGCGGTGATCAGCTGGGCCTGACGGAAGACGCGGGCCTCTTCCTCGTCGCGCGGCTCGACAAGGCGCGCGGGCTTGCCTTCGCGCAGCAGTTCGAGCGCCTGGCCGAGGACGGAGGCGATGATCTTCGATTCCTTGTCGCCGGCCGCGGCCTTCTTCTGCGCGGCGGGGACGCGCTTCTCGAGGCTCTCGAGGTCCGACAGCATCAGTTCGGTCTCGACCGTCTCGGCGTCGGAGATCGGATCGACCTTGTTGTCGACGTGCTGGATGTCGTCGTTCTCGAAGCAGCGCAGGACGTGGACGATGGCGTCCACCTCGCGGATGTTGCCGAGGAACTGGTTGCCGAGCCCTTCGCCTTTCGATGCGCCGCGCACGAGGCCGGCGATATCGACGAAGCCGAGTTGGGTCGGGATGATCTTCTGGCTGCCGGCGATGGCGGCAAGCTGGTCGAGCCGCGGATCGGGCACGCCGACCTGGCCGACGTTCGGCTCGATCGTGCAGAACGGATAGTTGGCGGCCTGCGCGGCCTGCGTCTCGGTCAGCGCGTTGAACAGCGTCGACTTGCCGACGTTGGGAAGGCCGACGATCCCGCAACGGAAACCCATTTCAAACTCCGAGAAACTAGCAATCGCGCGGCCCTTAGCGGCCATGGGCGGTAATTGCCACCTTCACGGAAATTTCAGTCATTCCGGGCACAACCGCGCGCGACGCCAGCATTGGCCCTGTGTTCGGAGTCCGGTCATGAAACTCGTCTACCCCTTGTCAGCCCTGCTGCTGCTGGCGGCGTGCGGCGACAATCCGCAGGATCGTCTTGCCCGCGCCCAGAAGGAATTCGCGGCGCACGATTACCGCGCCGCCCAGCTCGACCTTGCCGCGGCGCTTGCGGCTGAGCCTAACAACCCGGTCCTGCTCGAACTGCACGCCCGCAACGCGCTGGCAATGGGCGACGGGGTTGCTGCCGGGGCGTCGCTCGACAAGCTGCCGGCCGACAAGCGGCCCGCTGACTTCGCGCTGCTGCAAGGCGAGGCTGCCGTCCTGCGCGACAAGCCGGATGCGGCGCTGGCGCTTCTCGGCGCCGATGGCCGCGCCGAGGCCCATCGCCTGCGGGCACTCGCCTTCCTGCAGAAGGAGGACAACGGCAAGGCGGCGGAGGCATTCGCGGCGGGGCTGGGTGGGGCGGGTCCAAAGGCGCGGCTGCTCGCCGACTATGCGCGCTTCAAGCTGCACGCGGGCGATGTCGCCGGGGCGCAGGCCCTGCTTGCCCAGGCAGCGAAGGAGGACGCGGCCCTGCTCGACGTCCAGCTCGTTTCGACGCAGCTCGCTACGGCCAGGGGCGACCTCGCGGGGGCGCTCGGACATTACGATAAGGCCCTGGCCGGATACCCGGGCAATCTCGCCGCGCTGACCGGCAAGGCAGCGGTGCTCGGTGATCTGGGCCGCACCAAGGACATGGAAGCGGCGCTCAAGCTCGCCGCGGGCGCGTCAGGGGCCGATCCCTCGGTCGCCTATCTCCAGGCCCGCGCTGCCGCCGCGCGTCGGGACTGGCAGGGCGCGCGCGACATTCTCCAGGCCAACGAGGAGAAGCTGGCCGGGCGCGACGATGCGGCGCTGCTTTATGGACAGGTGCTGTCGGCGATGGGCCAGAACGAGCAGGCGCGGTCCAAACTCGCGCAGCTCGTCTCGAAAGACCCGCAGAACCTTCTCGCTCGCCGCGCGCTTGCACAGGCGCAGCTGGGTGCGGGCGATGCCAGGGGGGCGGTTGACACGCTGAGGCCGCTGGCGGCGTCGCCGCTAACCGACGTCGCTGATCTTCGCCTGCTGGCCGATGCCGCGAAAAAGGCCGGGGACCCCGACGCGGCGCGCTTTGCCGAGCGGGCGAAGTTCCCGCATCCGCAAGCGCTGGCCAAGGTGCTGGCCGATGCCGACACCGCGATGAAGGCCGGCAACTGGGGCAACGCTATCGCCAGCTACGAGCGCATCATGGCGGTGACCGACGGAAAGAACCCGCTGGTCCTCAACAACCTGGCGTTCGCGCAAGGGCAGGTCGGCAACAAGACCGCGGCGCTCGACTATGCGCAGCGAGCCCTGAAGGTCGATCCCGGCAATCCTTCGATAATGGATACCGTGGCGATGTTGTTGATCGAAACCGGCGGCGACAAGGACCGTGCCGTTGCCCTGCTCCGTGCGGCGGCGGCGAAGGCACCTGCCAACGCGACGATCCGCGCGCATCTGGCTGAAGCCGAGCGGGGCTGAATAAAAAAGGGACCGCGGCGCATGCCGCGATCCCCCCCCTTTTCCCGGCCTGTCTGGAGCAAGCAGGGAAGTCTTTGAAATACTATCAAACGATAGAGTGAGTCAACGCGCGATTGCTGCCATTCTGGCGGCGACGACGCAGCAGCGCGAGGCCGACCAGACCGCTGGCGAACAGGCCGACCATGCCCGGCTCGGGCACGGCGGTGCCACCGCTGGTCGAGCCGCCCGACGAGGTCAGCGTGCCTTGGCCGCTGGCCGAAGACGGCGGGTTGTTGGTGCCGGCGATTGACTGATACCGCACGAAGAAGTCCGACAGCGTCAGCGACGAGATCGGCTGCGAGAAGCTCAGGGTGAAGCTGCCGGTCCCGCTCTGCCCGATGGTCAGCCCGCCGCTGCCACCGCCGGCGCACGAACCGGTCTGGGCGTCCTTGAAGCAGACATCGACAGTGCCGATGCCATTCGGATAGTTCGAGTTCAGCGTGGTGTAGCTGAATGCGCCGGTGCTGGTCGCGCTCGTGATGTTCGGATCCGCGTTGAACGCGAAGCTCGACACGCGCGAGTCGGTGATCGGGGCCGTGCTGGTGTTCGAAACGGCGTAATCGAACGTGTAATCGGTGCCGTTGATGCCGGTGAGCTTGAAGGTCGTCGATGCGGTGAGCCCGTCGATCGTGGTGCCGTTCGAGAAGCCGTCATAGTTCAGCGTGTACGACTGACCGACATTGGCCGAGCTGAAGGTGATCGGTTCGGCCATGGCAGGCGCGGCGGCGAGGAAGGCTGCGGTTGCGGCAATCCCGGCAAAAGTCTTGGCAAGGTTCATGGCGGCACCCCCTTTTTGGCGCAGAACAAGGTTGACGCGAACAAACGCAACACCCGTGCCAAGCTAGGATTTCCGCCATTCCGTTGGTTAACGGCGGTCCGGTTTGTAAGGTATTTCGACTCCGGTCCGGCCTTGGACTCAGTCCTGCTTGCGCAATGCGACGTCGTTCATGAAGCGGACGTCGTCGCCATCCGCGAGCCGCTCGGCCTCTGCCGAGATCGCGCCGAGCATCCCGGCGAGATCGTCCATCTCGGCCTTGGCAAAGTTGCCGAGGACGTGGCCGGTCACCCGGTCCTTGTGACCCGGGTGGCCGATCCCGAGCCGCACCCGGCGGAACTCGGGGCCGAGATGCTGGCCGATCGAGCGCAGGCCGTTATGGCCGGCCGTGCCGCCGCCCTGCTTCACCTTGACCTTGAACGGGGCGAGGTCGAGTTCATCGTGGAACACGGTGAGTGCTTCGAGGCCGAGCTTGAAGAAGCGCAGCGCTTCGCCGACCGAGCGGCCGCTCTCGTTCATGAACGTCGCAGGCTTGAGCAGGAGGATCTTGTGCCGGCCGATGCGGCCTTCCTGGGTCCAGCCCAGGAACTGCTTCTTCACCGGCCCGAAGCCATGGATCTCGGCGAGGGTATCGGCCACCATGAAGCCGACGTTGTGCCGGTGCATCGCATATTGCGGACCGGGATTTCCGAGGCCTGCCCAGATCTGCATAAAAAACCCCTCCCGCTTGCGGGAGGGGCAGGGGGTGGGCCTGAACTCAGGCGCTGCACCCCGATCTGCCCACCCCAAACCCCTCCCGCGAGCGGGAGGGGCTCATGGCCGGCAAGCCGATTACTCGGCTTCGGTCTTGGTGGTGTCGCCTTCTTCGCTCTTCAGCGCCGAAGGAGCCACGATCGTCGCGATGGTGAAGTCGCGGTCGGTGATCGCCGAGGCCGAACCGGCCGGGAGCGACACGTGGCTGATGTGGATCGAATCGCCCACGTCGAGACCGGTCACGTCGATCACGATGTCGTCGGGGATCTTGTCCGCGTCGCAGACCAGTTCCAGCTCGTGACGGACGATGTTGAGCACGCCGCCCTTCTTGAGGCCCGGCGACTTCTCTTCGTTGGCGAAGATCACCGGCACAGCGACATGGACCTGGGCGTTGGCCGACAGGCGCAGGAAGTCGGCGTGAAGCGGACGATCGCTGACCGGGTGGAAGGCAACGTCCTTGGGCAGGGTGCGGACGGTTTCACCGCCGACCGTGATCTCGACGATCGAGTTGAAGAAGTGACCGGTGCCGAGCTTGCGGACCAGTTCCTTTTCCTCGACGTGGATGCTGACGGGTTCCTGCTTGCCGCCATAGACGACGGCGGGGACGCGGCCTTCACGACGCAGGGCACGCGAGGCTCCCTTGCCTCCGCGGTCGCGCGTCTCGGCCGACAGGGTAAGCGTTTCGCTCATGTCTGTACCTTCCGAAAATGCTGTTTCAACGCTTCTCCCGCCACGCCTCCAGGGATGACCATGACGGGGAAGCGGCGGCCCATAGCGCAAACCGCCGGAAAAGCAAGGCGAGACCGGGTCTAAGGCACCCGCGTCACGACCCAGCCGCGAGCGGCGAGGAGCGAAGGCAACCCGTCTGCTCCCGCGACGTGCGCCGCGCCCACCGCGATGAATGGCCGGGCCCCGGTCTTCAGCATGGCCTCGATCTGCCGGACCCAGTCGGCATTGCGTTTCGAAAGCAGCGCATCGCGCAAGGCCCGGTCGGCAAGAAAGCCTTTCTCGCTCTCGCGGGCGATGCCGAGGTCGTCGCCCTTGAGCCACAGGGCGAGAAGGTCGCGCTCTTCATCCTCCGGGCTGTTCACCTCGACCACGGTCTGCTCGAGCAAGGTCACCTGCTGGCGCGGCGGCAGGGCGTCGAACACGCCGAACTGGCCGTTGATGGTTTCGAGCCCGGTGACCGGCTTGCGCCCGGCGAGGCGGCGCAGCTCGGGCTCGACGCCATCGGTCGCGTGGACCCCGTCCTTTTCACCCGCAATCGCCGCGATCTGCAGCGCGACCGCCCAAGTTTCCATGTCGGGAAACGACTGGTCGCGCAGGCCGAGCCGGCCATACGTCTTGTCGAGCACGCCCCGGTAGTTCGCGTCGATCCGCGCCGACGGCGGGGGCAGGCCGGGCGTGACGGCCAGCGCATTGAGCGCGCGCGCCGCGATCTCGGGATTGAGCGGCTCGGCGATCTCAAGGACCAGCCGGTCGGCCTTGCCCAGCGCCTCGGACACCGCCGGGCGCTGCCACTGCGTGCCCGCGGGAAGGGCGTGGACGGTCCCGAAGATCCATGCCCGCACGCCGCTGGAGTCTGAAACCTGCCACAACGCGACCCTGGAAGGGCCAGCCTGCTTCGGTGCCTCGCTCGCTGCCTTTCCACAAGCGGCCAGCAAGGTCAGCGCGACGAGCGCCAGAATTCGGCGAAGCGGCGTCATTGCACCCGCTCGTTACGGATCCCGCTGGCGGCGAGCTGGCGCTGGACCGACTCCGGCCCGGCGAGGTGCCCCGCGCCGACCGCGATGAAGACGGTCCCCGGCTCGGCCAGCCGCGCCTCGATCCATTTGGCCCAGGCCTTGTTGCGGTCCCTGAGGATGGCGTTGTCGAGTTCCGGCAGGTCCATGTTCGCGTTCATCACCGCACCGATCGTTTCGACGTCGCCCTTGCCCCAGGCTTCGACCAGTTGCTCGGTCAGGGCCGCGGTCTTGTCGTAATCGCGCACGACGTTGGACAGGTAATGCAGCTGCGCTTCCTGGCTGAGGTTGGCAAACAGGCCGATCTGGAACGCCGCCGTCTCGAGACCCAGGCGCGGCTTGCCCGGCGCGGCGGCGACGAGCTTCTCCTCGGCACCGGCGAGCGGGATCATGCCAAGCTTCATCAGCGGCAGCATCGACAGGACCAGCCCGGGCTGCCACGGGCGATAGGTGTCGAAGCTGTCGAGCGGAAGGCCCTCCCGCTTGAGCAAATCCTCATAGGCCGCGCGCTGCTCCGCGCTCATCAGACCGCGCAGGGTCTGGCCCTTGGGCAGCAGTGCGCTCTTGATCATCGCCTGCTTGACCGCGGCGTCGCTCGCCTCGTCGTCGACGACTTCGGTGACCAGCACGTCCGAACGGTCGAGCGCGTCCTTCACCGGGCCGTTCAGCCAGTTGAGGCCGGGCTTGAGCATGTGGACCGTGCCGAACAGGTAGATCGTGGTGTCGGCATCGCGCACCAGCCACAGCGCGGGGGAGAGGCGAGGGCCGGCCTCGACCACCTCCAGCGTGGGCGGCACCGGCGTGGGCAGGCGCTGGGGATCGGCCAGCGCCGGTGCGGCGGCGAGGGCGAGGAGGGCGGCGAGGCGGGTGAGAAACGGGCGGATCATCGGCATGGCTCTAAGGCAAAGCGATGAACGAAGGCTTGTCGCGGGGCAAGGGCAACGGTTGATTTGCCGCGCCCCATCGGCCAAAGCGCCGCACCATGAGCCCGCAACCGACTGTCGCCGCCACGAAGCCGAAAAGCTTCCAGGAGATGATCCTCACCCTCCACGCGTTCTGGAGCGCGCAGGGCTGCGTGATCCTCCAGCCCTACGACATGCGGATGGGCGCGGGCACCTTCCACCCGGCGACGACACTGCGCGCGCTCGGGCCCGAGCCGTGGAACGCGGCCTATGTCCAGCCGAGCCGCCGCCCGACCGACGGCCGCTATGGCGAGAACCCCAACCGGCTCCAGCACTATTACCAGTACCAGGTGATCCTGAAGCCCAATCCGCCGGACTTGCAGGAGCTGTACCTGAAGAGCCTCGCCGCGATCGGGGTCGATCCGCTGGCGCACGACATCCGCTTCGTCGAGGACGACTGGGAAAGCCCGACGCTGGGCGCCTGGGGCCTCGGCTGGGAGGTCTGGTGCGACGGCATGGAAGTCACCCAGTTCACCTATTTCCAGCAGGTCGGCGGGTTCGACTGCAAGCCGGTCGCGGGCGAACTGACGTACGGGCTCGAACGCCTCGCCATGTACATCCAGGGCGTCGACTGGGTCTATGACCTCGCTTTCAACGACGCCGGGGTGACTTATGGCGACGTGTTCCTGAAGAACGAGCAGGAATTCTCGAAGTACAATTTCGAGGTGGCCGACACCGCCGCGCTGTTCGACGGCTTCGCCAAGGCCGAGGCCGAGTGCCGCCGCTGCATCGAGGCGCAGGTCCCGCTCGCCGCCTATGACCAGGCGATCGAGGCGAGCCACCTGTTCAACCTGCTCCAGGCCCGGGGCGTGATCTCGGTGCAGGAGCGCGCCAGCTACATCGGCCGGGTACGCGACCTCGCCAAGGGTTCGTGCGAAGCGTGGATCGAGAAGAACAAGCCCGAATGGGAAGCGAAGTTTCCGGGGTGGACCGTATGACCGACTTCCTCCTCGAACTGCGCAGCGAGGAAATCCCCGCGCGCATGCAGGCCGGTGCGCGTGCCGACCTCGAAAAGCTGTTCCGCAAGGAGATGGATGCGGCCGGGCTCAAGGCCGGTGCGATCACCGTGTGGTCGACCCCGCGCCGCCTTGCCCTGATCGCCCGCGACCTGCCGGATGCCACCGAAGCTGTCAGTGAGGAAGTGAAGGGGCCGCGCACCTCGGCGCCCGAACAGGCGCTTGAAGGCTTCCTGCGCAAGACCGGCCTGTCGAAGGACCAGCTGACCGAGCGTGACGGCGTGTGGTTCGCGGTCAACGAGAAGCCCGACCGCGCCACCCGCGCGGTTCTGGCCGAGGCGATTCCGGCTATCGTCCGCGCCTTCCCGTGGCCCAAGTCGATGCGATGGGGCGCGGCTTCGCTCTCCACCGAAAGCACCCGCTGGGTCCGGCCGCTATCGGGCATCGTCGCGATCCTTGGCGAGGATCTCGTCGAATGCGAGGCGGGCGGCGTGCCGTCCGGCTATGCGACGAAGGGCCACCGCTTCCACTGCCCGGGCGAGATCACCATCGGCGGCGCGCACGACTACCAGGAAAAGCTGCGCGCCTGCCACGTCATCGTCGACCACGCCGAGCGCCAGGACCTGATCCGCGAAAAGGCCAAGGCCGCCGCCGAGGCCGCCGGGCTGCGGCTGGTCGAGGACGAGGGGCTGGTGATCGAGAACGCCGGTCTCACCGAATGGCCGGTCCCGCTGCTCGGCCGGTTCGACGAGGCCTATCTCGAGGTTCCGCCCGAAGTCATCCAGCTGACCGCGCGGACCAACCAGAAGTATTTCGTGTGCGAGGACGCGGCGGGCAAGTTCGCCAACGCCTTCGTCTGCACCGCCAACATCGAGGCCGCCGACGGCGGCGAGGCGATCGTCGCCGGCAACCGCAAGGTTCTCGCCGCGCGCCTTTCGGATGCGCGGTTTTTCTGGGAGCAGGACCGCAAGACCCCGCTCTCGGTCCACGCTGAGAAGCTGGCGCGGATCACCTTCCACGAGAAGCTGGGCACCGTCGCCGACAAGGTGGAGCGGGTGGCCAAGCTGGCGCGCTGGCTGGTGGAAGAGGGGATAGTCAAGTCTCCCCTCCCGCATGCAGGAGGGGCCGGGGGTGGGCCTGTTTCTGAAAGCGGTGCGGCTTCCATGCCCACCCCTAACCCCTCCCGCGAGCGGGAGGGGAATTTGGCCGATCTCGCCGAACAGGCCGCGCGCCTGTGCAAGGCCGACCTCGTCACCGAGATGGTCGGCGAGTTCCCCGAGCTTCAGGGCCTGATGGGCGGCTACTACGCCCGCGCCGAGGGCTTGCCCGACGCCGTCGCCGACGCCATCCGCGACCACTACAAGCCGGTCGGGCAGGGCGACGAGGTTCCGACCGCGCCGGTGACGGTGGCGGTGAGTTTGGCGGACAAGCTGGATAGCCTTTTCCAGTTTTTCCTTATCGATGAACGCCCGACTGGATCTAAGGACCCTTTTGCTCTGCGGCGCTCAGCTCTGGGAATTGCGGCTCTTATCCTCGGCAACAGCCTGCGTTTTCGATTCCGTGATGTGCTTGAGTACATGACGGACGAAGAGCATCGGACTGCTGGCTCGATCGCCGCCTGGCTGGATCGGCGTGGTGTGGATATCGACCAGATTTTGGCGGACTTCGAACGCGGCCCAGATTTCGATGATGCTGATTTTGTCGGGGGCTTGGCATTCGGAGCGGCAACAGAGAACGCTTGTGGTGCCGTGGTGGATTTCCTCGCCGACCGCCTGAAAGTCCAGCAGCGCGAAGCCGGTGTCCGCCACGACCTGATCGACGCGGTGTTCGCGCTCGGCGGGGAGGACGATCTCGTTCGCCTGCTCGCCCGCGTCCATGCGCTCCAGGCGTTCGTCGGGACCGAGGACGGCGCCAACCTGCTCTCCGGGTACAAGCGCGCCGCGAATATCCTCAAGAAGGAAAACCACGGCGCGGCCAATGCCGGGTCGGAGGGCGAAGGGACCGTCCCGCCGACCGGCGAGGAGGACCCGCTGGTCATGGTCGACGACCCGGCGTTCCGGGGCATCGCTGCGGAGTTCTCGCACTCGCAGGGCCAGTCCCCGCGCTCGCTCGGCTACGATCCCGAACCGGCCGAGGCCGCGCTGATCGCCGCGCTCGATGTCGCAGCGCCGCAGGCCGAAGCAGCGGTCGAGGCCGAGGACTTTTCCGGCGCGATGGCCGCGCTGGCGACGCTGCGCGGGCCGATCGATGCTTTCTTCGAGGACGTGACCGTCAACGATTCCGATCCCGCCAAGCGCATCGCGCGCCTCGACCTGCTCGCACACTTCCGTGCTGCAGTGCACAAAGTTGCTGACTTCTCACGGATCGAAGGCTAAATGGCCGGAGCCCGGTCGCGCACCGGGATCCACGAAACCACGGTAATTCGGCACTTTTCTTACGGGGAATCGGCTTGTCCAACAATGCATACGTATTCGCATTCGGTGGTGGCGCAGTCAGCAGCGACGTTCGCGCCCGCGACAAGACGATCGTCGGCGGCAAGGGTGCCAACCTGGCCGAGATGGCCTCGATCGGACTGCCGGTGCCTCCGGGCTTCTCGATTTCGACCGAGATCTGCACGGCCTACAACGCCGCGGGCAAGACCTTCGAAGACGGTCTGCGAGCGGCCGTAGCGGACGGCGTGAAGCATATCGAAAGTGCCACCGGGCGCAGCTTCGGTGATCCGGCCAACCCGCTGCTGGTTTCGGTCCGCTCGGGCGCGCGCGTTTCGATGCCGGGGATGATGGACACGGTCCTCAACCTCGGCCTCAACGATGCCACGGTCGAGGGTCTGGCCGCCGGCTCTGGCGACCCGCGCTTCGCTTGGGACAGCTACCGCCGTTTCATCCAGATGTATTCCGACGTGGTGCTTGGCCTCGACCACCACCGGTTCGAGGATGCGCTCGAAATCGCCAAGGAAGACAACGGCTTCTTCAACGATGTCGAGATGCAGGCCGAACACTGGCAGGCGATTGTCGGCGAGTACAAGGGGATCGTCGAGGAAGAGCTTGGCCGCCCGTTCCCGCAGGACGTCCACGAACAGCTGTGGGGCGCGATCGGCGCCGTGTTCGATTCCTGGGAATCGGACCGCGCCAAGGTCTATCGTCGTCTCAACGACATCCCCGGCACCTGGGGCACCGCGGTCAACGTCCAGGCGATGGTCTTCGGCAATATGGGCGACACCTCGGCCACCGGCGTCGCCTTCACCCGCGATCCCGCGACCGGCGAGAAGGCCTATTACGGCGAATGGCTGGTCAACGCCCAGGGCGAGGACGTCGTCGCCGGGATCCGCACTCCGCAGTATCTGACGCAGCGCGCCCGCGAGATTGCCGGGGCCAAGCCGCTGTCGATGGAAGAGGCGATGCCCGACGCTTACGGCGAGCTCGCCCGCGTGTTCGAGCTGCTCGAGAAGCACTACAAGGACATGCAGGACATCGAGTTCACGGTGGAACGCGGCCAGCTGTGGATGCTCCAGACCCGCGCCGGCAAGCGCACCGCCAAGGCCGCGCTCAAGATGGCGGTCGACATGGTCGGCGAAGGCCTGATCGACGAGGCGACCGCAATCCGCAGGGTCGATCCGATGGCCCTCGACCAGCTGCTCCACCCGACACTCGATCCGAAGGCCACGCGCGACGTGCTCGGCCGCGGCTTGCCGGCCTCGCCGGGCGCGGCGGTGGGCTCGGTCGTGTTCGACGCCGATACCGCCGAGCGCCGCGCCGGGCAGGGCGAGGACGTGATCCTCGTCCGTGTCGAGACCAGCCCCGAGGACATCCATGGCATGCACGCGGCCAAGGGCATCCTGACCGCGCGCGGCGGCATGACGTCGCACGCTGCGGTCGTCGCACGCGGGATGGGCCGGCCTTGCGTTTCAGGGGCTTCGGCCCTCTCGATCGACATGACCCGGCGCGTTGCCCGGATCGGCGACCGCGAAATATCCGAAGGTGACGTCATCACCCTCGACGGTTCGAACGGTGACGTGATGTCGGGCGCGGTGGCGATGATCGAGCCGGAGCTGGTCGGCGACTTCGCCGTGCTCATGGCGTGGGCCGACAAGCACCGCCGGATGAAGGTCCGCACCAATGCGGAGACCCCGGCCGACTGCGCCGTCGCCCGCCAGTTCGGCGCGGAAGGCATCGGCCTCTGCCGGACCGAGCACATGTTCTTCGACGCGGGGCGCATTTCCGCCGTGCGTCAGATGATCCTCGCCGACGACGAAGCCGGCCGGCGCGCCGCGCTGGCCAAGCTGCTGCCCGAACAGCGCAGCGATTTCACAGGCATCTTCGAGGTCATGGCGAGCCTGCCGTGCACGATCCGCCTGCTCGACCCGCCGCTGCACGAGTTCCTGCCGCATGGCGATGCGGAGTTCGAGGAGCTGGCCGAAGTGACCGGCCTCGGCGTCGATCACCTCAAGCGCCGGGCCGGGGAACTCCACGAATTCAATCCCATGCTGGGCCACCGCGGTTGCCGCCTGGGCATCACTTTCCCGGAAATCTACGAGATGCAGGCCCGCGCGATCTTCGAGGCGGCATGCGAGGTCGCGGCGAAGTCCGGCGACGCGCCGGTGCCGGAGATCATGATCCCGCTGGTGGCGACCAAGCGCGAGCTGGAAATCCTTCGCGCGCTGGTCGACCGGGTCGCGGCCGAGGTCTTCGCCGAGCAGGGGCGGACCATCGAGTACCTCGTCGGCACGATGATCGAGCTGCCGCGCGCAGCGCTGATGGCCGGGGAAATCGCCGAGGAAGGCACATTCTTTTCGTTCGGAACCAACGACTTGACCCAGACCACTCTGGGTGTTTCGAGGGACGACGCGGCGCGCTTCCTCAACCCGTACGTCGAGCAGGGCATCTACCCCCGCGACCCGTTCGTCAGCCTCGACATCGACGGCGTCGGCCAGCTCGTGCGGATGGCGGCCGAGCGGGGCAGGGCGACCCGGCCCGACATCAAGCTCGGCATCTGCGGCGAACACGGCGGCGACCCGGCAAGCATCGCGTTCTGCGAGGGCGTCGGGCTCGATTACGTGTCGGCGAGCCCCTACCGAGTGCCGATCGCGCGGCTGGCCGCAGCGCAGGCGGCGCTGAAGTAACTCAGCGTCGCCAGCCGCTTAGCGTAAGGATTTCGAGTGTTTCGGTAACCCGTCCGGCATCGTCGGCGCGGGCCTTGAAGGCGGCGTCGGCGCGGGCCAGGGCGGCCTTGCGGAGCGGCGGGGGCGAGCTGGCGAGGACGCCGGTCAGGCCCTGTGCGCGAAGGTCACCTGACAGCGCCTGAAGCGCACTGAACCGCACCTTGAGGCTGCGCGAGTCGATGACCGGGTCGGCGAAACCGCAGCGCTGGAGCAACTGCCCACCGGCGCGGACGTCGACCTGCGGATGGATCCGTCCCGCCGGGCGTTCGCCATCGGCCTCGAGCAGGATGCCGCGCAGTTCGGCCAGTGATCCCGCGCCCATGAACTGCGCGAGCATCAATCCGCCGGGCGCGAGGGCGCCGCGCAGGTGGATCAGCGCGCCGGGCAGGTCGTTGACCGTGTCCAGCGTGCCCAGGCTCGCGATGAGATCGAACCCGGCGTGCGGGTAGGGGGCCTCCTCGTCGAGGTCGAGCGGGTTGTCCTCGGTAACGTCGGCACCCTGCGCCGACAGCGCGCGGGCCAGCGCCCCGGTCCAGTCGCCAATCACCAGCGCCCTGCGGGGTTCGTGGCGAAGGAACGAGAGGCGATCGAGGACGTCCTCGACCATGTCCTCGATGACATAGCGCGGTGCGTCGGGGCGTTGCTGCAACGCCAGCATCCGCCGGAACCGGGCGCTTCGGCGGGCTTTGGAGAAGATGATCGGGGGCGATTGGGCCATATCGGAGGCGATGCCCGGCCCCGGCCCCCTTGCCAAGCCCCGGCACGCATTCGATCCTGCGGGCGATGACCGCGCTCGCCGCCTTCACGCCGCTGGTCGACATGCTGTTCCCGCCGCGCTGCCCGCTGTGCGGCGATCCGCTGGCGGCGCAGGGCGGGCTTTGCGTCGCCTGCTGGTCGGCTCTCGCAATTCCGGGGGAGCCACGCTGCCAGCGCTGCCAGCGACCGATGGGCGAATCGGTCGGGCTCGAGGGCGACTACACTTGCGCGCCCTGCCTCGCCGATCCACCCAGGCACGAGGGGATCGCCGCGGCCACGCTGTACAACGATACGTCGCGGCAGCTGGTCCTCCAGTTCAAGCACGGCCGCAAGGTGGCGCTGGGGCGGATGCTGGCGCGGCTGATCCTGCCGCAACTCCCGCCGTTGGAGGGCGAGTGGCTGGTCGTGCCGGTGCCGCTCCACCGCTGGCGGCTGTGGCACCGGGGCTACAACCAGGCGGCGATCCTGGCCGGTCACCTGGCCCGTGATCTCGGCCAGCGCGCCGCGCCCGATGCGCTCGTGCGGCGCAAGCGGACGCCGTCGCTCGGCGGGCTGGGGCGCAAGGCGCGGGCGCGGACGCTGCAGGGCGCCATCGCGGCCCATCCGCTCTGGGCCGCGCACCTCGCCGGTGCACAAGTCCTGCTGGTCGACGATGTGATGACGAGCGGCGCGACGACGGACGCCTGCCTTGTGGCGCTGCGCCGGGCAAAGGTGGCGCGGGTGCGAATCGCCTGTTTCGCCCGCGTGCTCGATGAAGCGCTGGACGAGGCCACTCGACAGGAGCCGGAAAAGGAAACGCCCGGAGTTTGAGCTCCGGGCGTCCTCGTGACGAAAACCTGGACGTTCGCTCCGTTCAGCGATGCGGCGGCCCCCTTGTTGCCGCCACGTCCGTGACCCTCATTCCCCGGTGCCCCGCCCGATCGCGTCGGGATCAAGGGCGTGGGCAACCGAGCCCCTCATTTTTTCCCCGAACATTGGCACTGACGTGCCGCCTTGCGGCGGTCGAGTTAACGGCTCCCTCAAGCCGTGGCCCCTCATCTCCGAAGTGCTCCGGAGAAGGAAGTCCGAAGGCGCGGAGCGATGGATTTTGACTGCGGCATGTGGTTATCCTGCAACAAATCTGTCCCACACGGGGCGCAAGACGAAAGGCTGTTACCATTTCGACGACCGAAGATGCCGAACTGCGCGAGCAGGGCGACCGTTTCATGCCGAAGTTCGACGCGTCCGGGCTGCTCACGGCCGTCGCGGTCGATGCGGCAAGCGGCCGCATCCTGATGCTCGCGCACATGGACCAGGCGGCGCTCGACAAGACGATCGAAACGGGCCTTGCCCACTTCCATTCGCGGTCGCGCGGCCGGCTGTGGATGAAGGGCGAGAGCAGCGGGCACGTGCTGGAGGTTCGCGAGATCCGGGTCGACTGTGACCAGGATGCAATCGAGCTCCGCGTGGATGCGCGCGGTCCCGCCTGCCACACCCTGGCGACAAGCTGTTTCTACCGGCGTCTCGACGCGCAGGGCAGGCTGGAGCGCGTTGATTGACGCTTACGTAAGGGGTAGTTGACGTAAGCGTAAGGCTCTGGTAGCGGAGGGGCATGTCCAGTCCCTCCGCCCGTCACAGCGCGCATCTCGAGCGTCCCGACGCCTTGTCGCGCGAACATTTCACCATCTCCGACCTTTCGGCCGAGTTCGGCGTAACGCCCCGGGCGCTGCGCTTCTACGAGGATGAGGGGCTGATCGCGCCGACCCGCGTGGGGCTGACGCGGATCTATTCGAAGCGCGACCGCGCCCGGCTCGCCTGGATCATGCGTGCCAAGAACGTCGGGTTCAGCCTCGGCGAAATCCGCGAGATGATCGACCTTTACGATCTCGGCGACGGTCGGGTGGAGCAGCGCCGGGTGACCATCGAGCGCTGCCGCGCCCGCGTCGAGCAGATGGAGCGGCAGAAGGCGGATCTCGAATCCGCCATCGCCGAACTTTCCAGCTTCATCCGCCAGGTCGAAAGCCTCGACCTCGGCGGCCACTGACCTTTTCCAGCCAGGGAAAACCACATATGCCGATCTACAACGCCCCCACGCGTGATGCGAAGTTTGTCGTCAACGAACTGCTGCGGCTTGAATCCTATTCGAACCTGCCCGGCTTCGAGGCCGCGACGCAGGACATGACGGACGCGGTGATCGACGAGATGGGCCGCTTCACCAGCGAGGTGATCGCGCCGCTCAACGCCAATGCCGACAAGCAGGGCTGCACTCGCCATCCCGACGGCTCGGTGACCACGCCGGACGGCTTCAAGGAAGCCTACGCCCAGTTCTGCGAGGCCGGCTGGGGCACCCTGACCGCGCCGGAGCAGTTCGGCGGGCAGAACCTGCCGCACGTCATCGGCTTCATCATGGAGGAATTCCTCAACAGCGCCAGCCAGGGCTTCGCGATGTATCCGGGCCTCTCGGGCGGGGCGATTTCGGCGATCCTCGTAAAGGGTTCGCCCGAGCAGCAGGCGTTCTACCTGCCGAAGATGGTTTCGGGCGAATGGACCGGGACGATGAACCTGACCGAGCCGCAGTGCGGGACCGACCTCGGCCTGATTCGCACCCGCGCGGTGCCCCAGGCCGACGGGTCCTATGCGATCACCGGGACCAAGATCTTCATCTCGGCCGGCAACCACGACCTGGCCGAGAACATCATCCACCTCGTCCTGGCCAAGCTGCCGGACGCGCCGGATTCGACCAAGGGCATCTCGCTGTTCATCGTGCCTAAGATCAACGTCAACGCCGATGGGTCGCTGGGTGAGCCCAACGCGGTGTCGGTCGGCTCGATCGAGCACAAGATGGGCATTCACGGCAATGCGACCTGCGTGATGAACTACGACGGCGCGAAGGGCTTCCTCGTCGGCGAGGAGAACAAGGGCCTCGCCGCGATGTTCATCATGATGAACGCGGCCCGGCTCGGTGTCGGCATCCAGGGCTATGCGCAGGGTGAAGTCGCCTACCAGAACGCGGTCCAGTACGCGCAGGACCGCCGTCAGGGCCGGGCTCTGACCGGCCCGGCCGAGCCTGACCAGAAGGCCGACACGCTGTTCGTCCACCCCGATGTGCGGCGCATGCTGATGGACGCCAAGTCGCTGACCGAGGGCCTTCGCGCGCTCGGCCTGTGGGGTGCGCTGCAAGTCGACCTGACCCACAAGGCCGCCACCGCCGAGGACCGCCAGGCCGCGGACGACCTGATCGGCCTGCTCACACCGGTGATCAAGGGCTATGGCACCGACATGGGTTACAAGGTCGCGACCGACATGCAGCAGGTCTTCGGCGGCCATGGCTACATCGAGGAATGGGGCATGAGCCAGTTCGTCCGCGATGCCCGGATCGCCATGATCTATGAAGGCGCCAATGGTGTGCAGGCGATGGACCTCGCCGGGCGCAAGCTCGCCATGAACGGCGGCCGCGCGGTGCAGGCGTTCTTTGCCATGGTCGATGCCGAATGCGCGGCGGCCGAGGGCGATGCGTCGCTGGGCGAGATCGCCGGCAAGCTCGCCAGGGCGAACGGCGAACTGAAGGCCGCGACCATGTGGTTCATGCAGAACGCGATGGCCAACCCGAACAATCTCGGTGCAGGTGCCTATCACTACATGACGATCATGGGCCACGTCGCGGTCGGCCTGATGTGGCTGAAGATGGCGCGCATCGCGCAGGACGCACTGGCCGCCGGCGATGGCGACGCGCTGTTCTACCAGGCGAAGCTTGCCTGCGCCCGGCACTTCGCCGCGGCGTTCCTGCCCGATGCCGGTGCGCTGCGCCGCAAGATCGAGGCGGGCGCTGCGAACGTGATGGAGCTGCCGGTCGAGGCGTTCGCGAGCTAGGCGAACGCCTCATCCAGCGTTCCGATGAGCGCCGCCCAGCTCTGGCGGTCGGCGCTGGCGTCGTAGGCGATCGCCGGCATACCGCGGGCATCGCTGCCGGGGTCGGTGAAACCGTGCTTCACCCCGCTGTAGCTGTGGAAGTGCCAGCGGTTGCCGGCGGCGTCCATCTCTTCCCAGAAGGCAAGCACCTGGCCGCGCGGCACCATCGGGTCGGCGTCGCCGTGGCAGACCAGGATGCGGCCGGGGAATTTCCCCTCGGCTTTGCGTCCGGTGTCGAGCAGGCCGTGGAAGCTGGCGGCGAGGCGCAGGTCGGCACCCTCGCGCGCCAGTTCGAGCGCGGCTTGTCCGCCCATGCAATAGCCGATGGCGGCACGGGGGAGGTCGTCGGCGAGCGTTTCCAGAGCCGCAAGTCCTGCTTTCAGCCGTCCGCGGTAGACGTCCACGTCGGCCCGCAGCTTTTCTGCCAGCGGGCGCGAAGCTTCGAAGCTCGCGACCGGTGCTCCATAGAAATCCGCGATCAGCGCAAGATACCCGAGCTCCGCCAGCATCGCCGCGCGGCGCTCTATCGACGGAGTGACGTTGGCGATCGTCGGAAAGACCAGCACCGCCCCGCGCGCTGCGCCCTGCGGACGGGCGAGCCAGCCGGTCAGGGCCGTCTCGCCGTCCGTGTAATCGATCCGCTCGAGGCTCATTCGGGCAGGAAGTCCGGCACCGAGAGGTAGCGCTCGCCGGTGTCGTAGTTGAACCCGAGCACCCGGCTGCCCGCGGGCAGGTCCTTCAGCTTCTGCGAGATCGCCGCGAGTGTCGCGCCCGAGGAAATGCCGACCAGCATGCCTTCGACCGTCGCCGACTTGCGCGCCCATTCCTTGGCGTCGGCCGGATCGACCTGGACCGCCCCGTCGATCGACTGGGTGTGGAGGTTGCCGGGGATGAAGCCCGCGCCGATGCCCTGGATCGGGTGCGGGCCGGGCTGGCCGCCAGAGATGACCGGCGACAACGTCGGCTCGACCGCCCAGGCTTTCAGCTTCGGCCAGACCTTCTTGAGCGCCTCGGCGCAGCCGGTGAGGTGGCCGCCGGTGCCGACGCCGGTGATCAGCGCGTCGATCGGCGTGTCGGCGAAGTCGGCGAGTATCTCCTGCGCGGTGGTGCGCACGTGGACCTCGACGTTCGCCGGATTGTCGAACTGCTGCGGCATCCACGAGCCGGGGGTCTGCTCGATCAGGTCCTTGGCCCGCTCGATCGCACCCTTCATGCCCTTTTCGCGCGGGGTCAGGTCGAAGGTTGCGCCATAGGCCAGCATGAGCCGGCGCCGTTCCAGCGACATCGATTCGGGCATCACCAGCACCAGCTTGTAGCCCTTGACCGCCGCCGCCATCGCGAGGCCAATCCCGGTGTTGCCGCTGGTCGGCTCGATGATCGTCCCGCCGGGCTGGAGGCTGCCGTCCTTCTCCGCCGCCTCGATCATGGCGAGGCCGATGCGATCCTTTATCGATCCGCCGGGATTGGCGCGTTCGGCCTTTACCCATACCTCGTGGTCCGGGAACAGGCGGGCGAGGCGGACGTGCGGCGTGTTGCCGATGGTGGCGAGGATGCTGTCGGCTTTCATGGTTCAGGCTCCTTCAGGATTGCCGGTCTGCCGGTATTGAGGCGCGAACGTCCGCGCCCGGCGGAGTTCCGGGAAGACGAACGCCCAGAGCGTGGTAATGATAATGGCACCGACGCCGCCGAATACAACAGCGCCCGTCGCCCCGATCAGGGCTGCGGCGAGGCCCGATTGCATCTCACCAAGCTCGTTCGACGCGGAGATGGCGAGGCCGGAAATCGAACTGACGCGGCCGCGCATGTCGTCGGGTGTGTTGAGCTGGACGAGCGTGCTGCGGATAAACACCGACACCATGTCGGCCGCTCCAAGCACGACCAGCATGGCGAGCGACAGAGGGTAGTTGCGCGAGATTCCGAAGATCGCGGTCGCCGCGCCGAACACCACGACCGCGAGAAGCATCTTGACCCCGACATTGCGCTCGAGCGGGCGGACCGCCAGAAGCAGCGCGACCGCCGCGGCGCCGAAGGCAGGCGCGGCGCGCATCTGGCCAAGTCCTTCCGGCCCGACATGGAGAATGTCGCGGGCGAATATGGGCAGAAGCGCGGTTGCCCCGCCGAGAAGCACCGCGAACAGGTCGAGCGTGATGCAGCCGAGCAGAAACCGCTCGCGCCACACGAAGGTCCCGCCCTCGGCCATCTGCCGCAACGGGTGTGCGTGGCGCATCTCGACCCTGGGCATCTTGCCGATCGACAGGACGCAGCCGATTGCCAGCAGCAGCAGCACGACGGCAACCCAATAGGGCAAGGACGGACGTGCCGCGTAAAGCAAACCACCGGCCGCCGGGCCGACGACCGACGCGCTCTGCCAGGCGATGCTCGACATCGCGACGGCGCGGGGGAGAAGCGGCGGCGGGACAATGTTAGGGGCGATTGCGCCCATGGCCGGGCCGATGAAGACGCGGGACCCGCCGTGCAGCGCAGCCAGCGCGAACAGCAGCGGCAACGACAGCGCCTCGCGCCAGGTGGCCAGCGCGAGGACGAGGGTGACGAGCAGGTCGAGGCCATTGGCGGATGCCGCGAGATAGCGCCGGTCGAACCTGTCGGCCGCCCAGCCCGCCACCGGCGTGAGCAGCAGTACCGGGATGAACTGAAGCAGGCCAAGCAGCCCGAGCTGGAACGCCGCCTCGGCGGTGCTCATGCCATAGTCGGCGCGCGCGACATCGTAGACCTGCCAGCCGATGACCACGACCATGCCCACCGTGGCCGACACAGCGCTGAACCGGGCGAGCCAGAAGCGGCGAAAATCGGCGATCTGGAGCGGGGAAGTCGGCTCTACGCGGGCATTAGTCACGAAAGCGGGAATGGCACCGCCGCCGCGCGTTGCCAAGGAAGCAAAACTAGGCGGCGGACAACGATGCCGCTCAGAAGTGAATCGCCGCCGTCAGGCGCACATCGCGGCCGGCGATCGGCACGAAGTCGCGCGTTTCCGACGCGGCTCGGCGGCCATCGACATTCAACAGGTTGTCCGCTGCGAGGATCAGCGTGAGCGGCCCGTCCTCGCCCATGGGCTTCCACGTCGCGCTGGCGCCGAGCAGGGTGAACGGGGCAGTCTCGTTCTCGAAGGTCGATACGCGCGACTGGCGGGCATTCCATTCGACATCGCCGCGCAAGGTGAGACCGGGCATGCCGAACTCGACGCCGCCGCGCAGGCGCAGCGGCGGAATGCGCGGAACCGGGCCTATGCCGACCAGTTCGGCGTGGGTGTAATCGAGCCCGCCGTCGACCGTGAGCGAATGATCGCCCCAATCCGCCAGCTTGACCGAGGCTTCGGCCTCTACCCCGCGGAAGCGCGCCTTGGCCTGGGTGTACTGGAACACCGGGTAGCCCTCGATCTCCTCGCCGTTCGGGATCGGGGTGATGAAGTTGTCGAAATCGGTGAGGAAGCCGATCACCGACACCAGCACGCCGGGCGACTGCCAGCGCAGGCCGCCCTCGACGCCGTTGCTGCGCTCGATCACGAAGCCCGGGTTGCCGCGCTCGTACGACTGGGTGGCGTCGTGGACGCCGTCGATGAACAGCTCTTCGGCCGAAGGAGCGCGCTCGCCGTGCTGGAAGTCGGCGTGGAGCGAAAGGTTGTCGGTGATCCGCCACGCCGCGCCCGCGACTGCGGACCACAGCTTGAAGTTGCGCTCGGGACCAGCCGGCTTGGCCCGCACGTCGACCTTTTCGTACCGGCCAGCGGCCTCGAGATCGATCGGTCCGACGCGGACCTGCTGCAACGTGAACACGGCAAGGTTGGTGGTGTGGTTGTCCGGGATGAGCCGCTCGTCACCGACCACGTTCAGGGTGCGGTCGCCGAACTGGATACCGCTCTTGCCGCGCCAGCCGCCGCGATTGGCCTGCACTGCCTCAATCCGCCCTTCGAGCCCCTGGCTGGCAAAGCGCGTCCCGGCGATGCCGTCCTCGCGCTCCTCGTGACTGTAGTCGCCATAGGCGGCGCGGAACTGAAGCCGGTCGAGGAACCCGCCACCGAAATTCACGCCTCCGCGGATGTCGTATCGGGTCTGGCGCAGCGCGATCGAAACCGGATCGGGATTGCCGACCTCGGGGCGGGGCGGGATGCCATACGTCGTGTTGAACCGCTGGACCGACACGCCGAGGTCGCCGCCGTCGTCGATGAACGCGAGCCCGGCGCCCAGCGTATCGGACCGTGCCGCGCTGTTGGGCAGGCGCCCGCGGCGATTGGCCTGGCTGGTCAGGTCGGCGGCACCGGCGGTATCGCCATCGCCGGCCAGTGCAGCGGCATCGGCGAGGACTTCGCCGCGCAGTTCGGGCGAAAGCACATAGCCGCCGACGCGCAGGTCCGACGAGCGTGCGTAGCTCGCGTCGAAGTGGGCGACGAAGCGCGGGGCGAGCCGGACATCGGCCGCCGCACCCAGCGTCACCGAGTCCGCCGCGGTGCCATATCCGGCGAGCGCCTCGAAGGTCACGGGCTGGTCGGGGACATGGCGGGGGATGCGCTTGTCGATGGTGTTGACCGCGCCGCCCGCCGGATCCCCGGCATAGAGCAGCACTTCGGGACCGTGCAGCACGTCCACGCGCTCAACCGTCAGCGTGTCGAGTGCCACCGCGTGGTCTGCCGACACGGTCGACGCGTCGAGCGATGAAATTCCGTCGGTCAGGATGCGCACACGCGCCGCGTCGAACCCGCGCAGCACCGGGCGGGACGCGCCCGGCGCAAACGACGTGGCGGAAACGCCCGGCAGCTTGGCCAGCATTTCGCCGAGCTGCGGCCGGGCCTCGCGGGTGAGGGTGTCCCCGGTCAGGACCACCGGCGCGCTGATGGGGTCGGCCTCGGCCGAAAACAGCCGCCCGGTGACGATGATGGGTTGCGAGTGGTCGCTGTCCTGCGGCGCATCAGGGGCGGCGGGGACGTCCTGCGCCATCGCGGGGAGCGCGGCGAACGAGGAAATCGAGGCGAGGGCGTAGGCAAGGAACTTGGGCGACACGTTGGGCTTCCGACTTTTGGCTATGTTATAACGTCACCTAAAGCGGATGATATAATGTATCAAGCCCTTTCAGCCGGTTTGCGACAAATCGACCCTGTTTAGCCCCGTCGGTGGCGCAGGCGCGGATTCGGTTGGAGTGCGTCGATCAGCTTCATGAAGTCGTCGAGGCGGATGATCCGCTCGAACTGGAAGCCGGCACGGTCTCCGTTGTTCCACACCACGAACGCCTCGATCCGCCCGAGCTGGGGCAGGCGGATGGTCACGCGCTCGCCGCGGCCGAGCGGGAACTCACCGCGAATCATGAAGCCGTTGGCGGAGATGTTGGCGATATGGAGCATCACGTCGCCGAGCTGACGATGCTCGCCGATCACCGGGAAATCGACCGGATGCCGCGCTGCGCGCCGCATATCGGTTACCGAAAGCTGTGCTCCACCCGGCATTATGCCTCCCCATTCAATGCGAACCGTCGGGGAAGATAATGGACCGGATTGGCGAACAATTCGTAAACCCGGCAATCCGCTGCCGGTCAGGCCGGCCGCAAAATGCCGTGTTTCTTCTTGCCCGAGGAGACGCGGACTTCATGGCCGGAAAGGTTGATTCGGTACGCCTCGTCGGTGATCTGGATCCCATCGACCCGCGCGCCGCCGCCCGCGACAAGACGTTTGGCCTCGCCCTTGCTGGCGGCGAAACCGAGTCCGACCAGCGCATCGACGATGCCGATCTCGCCATCCGTGCAGTCGAGCGTCGGGAGCGATTCGCCGATCCCGCCGCCCGCGAATGTCGCCGCCGCGGTGGCCTCGGCCGCGCGGGCTGCGTCCTCGCCGCGGACGAGTGCGGTGACGGCATTGGCCAGCGCAACCTTCGCCGCGTTGATCTCGCTGCCCTGAAGCGCCTCCAGCCGGGCGATTTCGCCAATCGGCAGGTCGGTGAACAGTCGCAGGAACCGGCCGACGTCACCATCCTCGACGTTGCGCCAGTATTGCCAGAAATCGTACGCCGGCAGTGCGCCGTCTTCCTTCGCACCCTCGTTGAGCCAGACCGCGCCCGACGCGGTCTTGCCCATCTTCGCACCGCTCGCCGTGGTCAGCAGCGGGGTCGTCAGCCCGAACAGCTCCTTGCCGTCCATCCGGCGGCCGAGCTCGATCCCGTTGACGATGTTGCCCCACTGGTCCGATCCGCCCATCTGCAGGCGGCAGCCGAAACGCTGGGCAAGTTCGCGGAAGTCGTAGGCCTGGAGGATCATGTAGTTGAATTCGAGGAAGGTCAGCGGTTGCTCGCGCTCGAGCCGCAGCTTGACCGAATCGAACGTCAGCATCCGGTTGACGGTGAAATGCGGGCCGACGTCGCGGAGCAGTTCGATGTAACCGAGCTGGCCGAGCCATTCGTCGTTGTCGACCATCACCGCGTCGGTCGGTCCGTCACCGAACGTCAGCAGCCGCTCGAACACCGTGCGGATCGAGGCGATGTTGGCCTTGATGCCTTCGCCTGTCAGCATCTTGCGGCTTTCGTCCTTGCCGCTGGGGTCGCCGATCTTGGTCGTGCCGCCGCCCATCACCACAATCGGCTTGTGCCCGGCCTGCTGGAGGCGGCGCAGCATCATGATCTGGACGAGGCTGCCGACGTGCAGCGACGGCGCGGTCGCGTCGAAGCCGATATAGCCCGGCACCACCGCCTTCGCCGCAAGGGCATCGAGCCCCGCTGCGTCGGTCAGCTGGTGGATGTAGCCTCGCTCGTCGAGGAGGCGCAGGAGATCGGAACTGTACTGGCTCATGGCGCGCCCCCTTACCGGCTCGGCGCGGTTTCGTCATCCCTCAGTTCCCGCGGGCGTGCGATGCGGTTAGAAGTCCGCGCATGAAGCTCGCGCTGACCTCGCATCCCGACCATCCCCCGCTTGCCGTGCGCGGCGTGGAAGTGACCATTCTCGAAGCCGGCGGGCCGTGGCTGGTGCTGCGCTGGAAGATCGACGGGGCGACGAAGCTGGTCGTCCCTTCGCTAGCCGGAAAGGGCCGCGCAGACGGCCTGTGGCAAACGACCTGCTTCGAAGTGTTCGTGCGATCGGGAGAGGGCCCCGCCTATAGCGAGTTCAACCTGTCCCCTTCCGAAAAATGGGCGGCCTACGACTTTTCCGGACATCGCGAAGGCATGGCCGAGCGGCCGATGCCGCGCCATCCCGATGCCACGATGCGCAAGAGTACCGCGATCGCGCTGTTCGACGGCTCGCTGCCGATGGCGGGGCTGCCGCCGCTGCCGTGGCGCGCCAACGTCTCCGCCGTGCTCGAGGAGGAGGGCGGGGTGAAGTCGTACTGGGCGCTTGCCCACCCTGCGGGCAAGCCCGACTTCCACGATCCGGCTTGCTTCGTCCTGTCGCTTGGGCCACGCGAAGCGGCATGAAGTTCGGCATCGACCGCCTGCTGGCGGACCCCGCTCTCCTCCGCCAGCTCGAAGGCCGCCGCGTCGCGCTTGTCGCGCATCCAGCCTCGGTGACGGAAGACCTCGTCCACTCGCTCGACGCGCTGATTGCGGCCGGGGTGAACGTGTCGTCGGCATTCGGCCCGCAGCACGGGCTGAAGGGCGACAAGCAGGACAACATGGTCGAAACCGCGGATGAAACAGATCCGCAGTACGGCATCCCGGTGTTCAGCCTCTATGGCGAAGTCCGCCGCCCGACCGGGCAGATGATGTCGAGCGCGGACGTCTTCCTCTATGACCTCCAGGACCTCGGCTGCCGGATCTACACCTTCGTCACCACGCTGCTCTACCTGCTGGAAGAGGCCGCGAAGACGGGCAAGGAAGTGTGGGTGCTCGATCGGCCCAACCCCGCCGGTCGCCCGGTCGAGGGAAGCGCATTGCTGCCGGGCTGGGAAAGCTTCGTCGGGGCCGGGCCGATGCCGATGCGCCACGGGCTGACGATGGGCGAGATGGGCCGCTGGTTCATCGACCACTTCAAGCTCGACGTCGCCTACCGGGTGATCGCCATGGAGGGCTGGCAGCCCGACGCCGCCCCCGGCTTCGGCTGGCCGCAGGAGCGGCTGTGGATCAACCCCAGTCCCAACGCCGCCAACCTCAACATGGCCCGCGCCTATGCCGGGACGGTGATGCTCGAGGGCACGACGCTCTCCGAAGGGCGCGGAACCACCCGTCCGCTCGAAGTCCTGTTTGGCGCGCCCGATCTCGACGCGAAGGCTGTCCTGGCGGATATGGAGCGCATGGCGCCAGACTGGCTCGCCGGCTGTGCGATCCGCGAGTGCTGGTTCGAGCCGACCTTTCACAAGCACGCCGGGTCGCTCTGCGCCGCCCTGATGATCCATGCCGAAGGGCGGTTCTACGATCACGCCGCGTTCCGCCCGTGGCGGCTCCAGGCGCTGGCGTTCAAGGCGATCCGCAACTTGCGGCCCGATTACCCGCTGTGGCGCGATTTCCCCTACGAGTACGTTTTCGACAAGCTCGCCATCGACGTCATCAACGGTGGCCCCGCGTTGCGCGAGTGGGTTGATGATCGCGCGGCCGCACCGGGCGATCTCGACACGCTGGCCGCGGCAGACGAAGCGGCGTGGCTCGAGCAGGTCGCTCCGCTGCGGCTCTATTGAGCGGTTGCAGGACCGGCGCGAGGCCCTAAGCTACGCGGGAATCAGGGAAGTTCTCGGGGGTATCGAATGAAGCAGGTTGTGCTGGCTGCGGTGCTTGCCGGGGAATTGTGTCTGCTGGCGGGCTGTACCGGACCCAAGCCCGTGACAGAGGCCGAAGCGGCGATGATGGCCGACGAGACGCAGACCACCTGGGCCAGCCGAAACATTGCCGCGATCGAATCGCGCTATGCCAAGACCATGATCGGCATCGATCCGACCGACGCGAAGATTTCGACGACGTGGGAGAGCTGGGACCGCCTTCAGAAAGCCTTCGTCGCGCAGCAGTTCGACGTGGTCAGCGTTCCCGAACGACGCATCCAGGTGCTCGACGCGGACACGTTCGTGGTGACCGGGATGGGCACGCTCAAGAACTCGGCCGATCCGTCGAAGCTCAGCGAATTCCGCTTCACCGACGTCTACCAGCGCCAGGACACCGGCCGCTTTGCCATCGTCAACGAACACGTGTCGGTAGTGCCCACGGCGGAGACCAGGTAACAGTTTGTCGCAGAACCGGTTTCCGGGCTTGACGGGGCGGCGGGCGGCGCGGATCGTCGGCGCATAACACGGCGGGGATTGCCCGCGGCGCTGGCGAGGTTCTGGATGGCGGTCGCAACTGAAGGAGCCTCGTGGCGGGGCTCGACCCGGCTGATGCTGTGGGTGCTGCTGGTCGTCTACGTCTTCAATTTCCTCGACCGCCAGATCGTCAACATCCTCGCCGAGCCGATCCGCCGCGATCTCGGACTGAGCGATACGCAGCTCGGGCTGCTCACCGGCCTTGCGTTCGCGCTGTTCTACACCGTCCTCGGCCTGCCGATCGCCCGCTATGCCGACCGCCCTTCGACCGACCGCAGCCGTCTCATAGCTGCCGCGCTGTTCGTGTGGTCGGGGATGACCGCGCTGTGCGGGACGGCCGCCAGCTTCGCCCAGCTGCTGCTCTACCGCGTGGGCGTGGGGGTGGGCGAGGCGGGGTGCACGCCCGCCGCACACTCGCTGATCGCCGACCGCGTCGCGCCGGAGAAGCGGGCGAGCGCGCTGGCGTTCTACGCGCTCGGCATCCCGGTTGGCACGCTGCTCGGCATGCTGATCGGCGGACAGCTCGCGGATCTGATCGGGTGGCGGCGCACGTTCATGGTCGTGGGGCTGCCGGGAGTGGTGCTCGCCGGGTTCGTCGTCCTCCTGATTTCCGACCGCAATCGCCCGGCCCGGCCCCAGGCCGCGCACGGCGAGGGAGAGGGCATGTGGCGTTCACTGCGCCTGATGCTCGGTTCGCGCACGCTGGTCCTGCTACTCGCCGCCGCCTCGGCCTCGTCGTTCCTCAGCTATGGCAAGACGACGTGGACCACGATCTTCTTCCAGCGCAGCCATGAAATGACGCCGGGCGAAGTCGGGTTCTGGTTCGGCATCGGCGGCGGGATCGCCGGAATCTTGGGCACATGGGCGGGAGGATGGCTTGCCGACCGTTACGCCACGCGGAGCCGCCGGCATGTGCTGACCCCGCCCGCGATCGGCATGCTGCTCGCCGCGCCGATCCTGTTTGCCGCCTACTTCGCCGAGGACTGGCGGCTGGGTCTGTTCCTGCTGCTGGTGCCGACCGCGCTCAACTCGCTCTACTACGGCCCGACCTTCAGCTGCATGCAGGGCCTCGTGCCCTTGCGCCACCGGGCAATGGCGGCGGCGCTGCTGCTGTTCTGCCAGAACCTGATCGGGCTGGGGCTAGGTCCGCTGTTTTTCGGCATGCTGTCGGACTGGCTCAAGCCCGCGTTCGGCGAGGAGTCGGTCCGCTATGTCCTCTATGGCGCGGCCTGGCTGGGGTTGGTTCCGGCGTTCTTCTTCTGGCGCACAAGCCTGCGGCTCGACGACGAGCTCGACCGGCAGGGCTGACCTGCCTCTTCGTCAATGCTTCTTGCGGGTAAGCTCCCGCATCGCGTCGTCGAGCCCTTCCAGCGTGAGCGGATACATCGAGCCGCCGACCAGTTCCTTGATCATCTTGGTCGACTGCGAATAGTTCCACTGCTTCTCGGGCACCGGGTTGAGCCACACCGTCGCGGGATAGACGTGCGCCACGCGCTCGATCCACGTCGCCCCGGCCTCGTCGTTGAAATGCTCGACCGAGCCGCCCGGATGGGTGATTTCGTACGGGCTCATCGCCGCGTCGCCGACGAACACGATCTTGTAGTCGTGGCCGTACTTGTGGAGAATCTCCCAGGTCGGCGTCCGCTCGGACCAGCGGCGCTTGTTGTCCTTCCACACGCCTTCGTAGAGGCAGTTGTGGAAGTAGAAGAACTCCATGTTCTTGAACTCGGCCGTAGCTGCGCTGAACAGCTCCTCGACCAGCTTGATGAACGGGTCCATCGAACCGCCGACGTCGAGAAACAGCAGCAGCTTCACCGCGTTGCGCCGTTCCGCCCGCATCCGGATGTCGAGCCAGCCCTGCCGCGCGGTGCCGTCGATCGTGCCTTCGAGGTCGAGCTCGTCGGGGTTGCCTTCGCGGGCAAACCGGCGAAGCCGGCGCAGCGCGATCTTGATGTTGCGGGTGCCCAGCTCGCGGGTGTTGTCGAGGTTCTGGAACTCGCGCTTTTCCCAGACCTTGAGCGCGCGCTTGTGCTTGCTCTCTCCGCCGATGCGGACGCCTTCGGGGTTGTAGCCGGAGTTGCCGTATGGGCTGGTCCCCCCGGTGCCGACCCACTTGTTACCGCCCTGGTGGCGCTTTTCCTGTTCCTCGAGCCGCTTCTTCAGCGTCTCCATGATCTCTTCCCACGAGCCGAGCGACTTGATCGCTTCCATCTCTTCGGGGGTGAGGAATTTCTCCGCGACGGCCTTCAGCCAGTCCTCGGGAATGTCGACCGGCTTCTGCCCATAGTCGGTGAGCAGGCCCTTGAAGACCTTGTTGAACACCTGGTCGAAGCGGTCGAGCAGCCCTTCGTCCTTCACGAAGACCGAGCGCGAGAGATAATAGAACTGTTCGGGCGTCTGCTCGATCACGTCCTTCTCGAGTGCCTCGAGCAGGACCATGTGCTCCTTGATCGAAGCCGGGATCCCGGCGGCGCGGAGTTCGTCGACGAAGTTGAAGAACATGGGTCAGTCCTTGGCGGGTGGCGGAGGCGGCTGCCGCTCGAAACGGGGGAGGGCGGGATCGATCTGCGCCCACGCCGGCGCTTCGTCGGTCCAGATCACGGCTTCGGGGCGCAGGCCGTGCGGCTCGTCGAGGAAGCCGAGGCGGAGGGTCATCAGCTGCGGTCGCGCCGAGGAATGCGCATGGACCGCACCGCCGCACTGCGCGCAGAACGACTGGGTGAGGGTATTGCCGCTGTCCGCGACATAGCCCCACTGCGTGACCTCGCCGGTCAGGGAGACGGCCTCGACCGGAAAGATCGCGTTGTTGGTCGCCCCGCCGGCCGCGGCCTTCTGGCACTGGCGGCACCAGCATTGGCGCGTGGCGATGGGTTCGGCCTCGATCGTCGCGGAGACGGCCCCGCAGTTGCAACGTCCGGTGTACGTCATCGGCCTACTCCACCCGTTCGGATCCCGGACCCTGCCGGAACTTCGGTAGCGCGGGGTCGAGGAACGCCCACGCGGGCGCGCTATCCACCCAGATGTGCGCCTGCGGAGGTTGCAGGCCGGGATCGTCGAGCGTGCCAGCGCGGACCCGGATCGGCTGCGTGCCGGCCGGCTCCACCGTGCGGCTGTACATCTGCGCGCCGCAGGTCGGGCAGAACCCGCGCTCCACGGTGTTGCCGCTGTCTGCGACCAGCCGCAGCGTCGACAGCGCGCCCGAGTATGTCACCGCATCCTCGGCGAACAGCACGTTCACCGTCGGCGAGCCGCTGGCGATGGTCTGGCAGTCACGGCACCAGCACATCCGCGCGCCCATCGGATCGGCCGCGGCGGTAAAGGTGACACCCCCGCAAAGGCAGCGTCCGGTGTGCGGAGCCGTGCTCATTTCAGCGACGTCGGATCGATCTCAATCGTCGGTCCGTCACCCGGTTTCGCCGGCTTCACCACGGTGGCCAGGGTATGCCCGCGTTGCGCCAGGGCAAGGACCTGATCGGGGGGCGGCAGCGTTTCGAATGTTCCGAGAACCACACTCGCCTGACCTGTCACCAGGACGGCTCCGAAATTTGCGCCCTTGCCGAGTTCGGACAGGATATCAGACCGATCGACATAGAGCCCGGCGCCTGCGTCACCGATCGCGATGGCATAATGCTCCCTGGATCCACCGGGACGATAAAGCGTCCAGTCGCTGGTAGACGGAGCCTCCCGGCAATAGGGTTCTGCCGGAGCCAGCGGCGAAAGATCATCCTTGGCCAGTTTGGCTGGCGATGTGTTGCGCATCGTTTCGGCAATGGCGAGGCCCATTCCCTCCGCGGCCCCGGGAGCCGTCGCCTTGGCGGGCGCGGTAAGGAGCCGGTCCGCGCAATCGGCAACGGCATAGGCCGGGATCGGGGCGGCTTCCTCGGACGGGACGGACAGCGCGGAGACAAACCCGTCCAGCCGTCCGTCGAGTTCGCTGCTGCCGAGGCTATGGCTGCTCATCCGGACGACGATCAGCCAGTCGTCGTGCCGAAAAACGGAGACGCCGGATGCTCCGCCATCAAACGGCACGGTGGTGCGCCATCCGCTCGCGATCGTGCCACCGGGTGGGACGAACCCGTGGGCGAGTGACTTGTCGAAGGCAAGGCCGGGGAAAAACTGCATGCCACGCATGGTGCTGAGAATGCGGTCGTTCCAGATCGGCCCATCGGCGATCCCGGCTCGAAAGACATAGACGGTCGCCGTGATCCGCGCCGTCTCGTCCTGATACGTGACGATGACGTCAGTCTGGTTTGACGAATAATCGCCGACTTCGGTCCGCTTGAACCCGTCCCGCTCGGCTGGAAGGATCGCGCCGGTCCACTTGTGCTTCCAGTCCTTGCCCTGGGCGACCTTGATTTCCTGCGTCTTCGCGGCCGCCACAGCCGGCAAGCCCGCCACGCCAATGCAAGCGAGCAGCGGGGCGGCGAATACGCGGAACAGGCCGGACATCGTGGCAACGGTCATCTTGTTCTCCCCTGTGCGCACACGCCCTGACTGCGCGCGCACGGGCGATCCTTGCGCATCTGCCGCCGCACGCCAAGGAAGGATAATGCCGCGGTGGATCAGTTCTGCCGCCGTGCCATGAAGGCCAGCCGTTCGAACAGCATCACGTCCTGCTCGTTCTTGAGCAGCGCGCCGTGGAGCGGCGGGATGGCCTTGGTGGGATCGCGGTTCTGGAGGACGTCCAGCGGCATGTCCTCGTTCAGCAGCAGCTTGAGCCAGTCGAGCAGTTCGCTGGTCGAAGGCTTCTTCTTCAGGCCCGGGACCTCGCGGACTTCGTAGAAGATTTCCATCGCCTTGGTGACGAGGGTCTTCTGGATGCCGGGGAAGTGGACGTCGATGATCGCCTGCATCGTGTCCCGATCCGGGAACTTGATGTAGTGGAAGAAGCAGCGGCGCAGGAACGCGTCGGGCAATTCCTTTTCGTTGTTCGAGGTGATGACGACGATCGGGCGCTCCTTGGCCGCGATCCGCTCGCGCGTTTCGTAGACGTCGAAGCTCATCCGGTCGAGCTCCTGGAGGAGGTCGTTCGGGAACTCGATGTCGGCCTTGTCGATCTCGTCGATCAGCAGCACCGGCAGCTCGGGCGAGGTGAACGCCTCCCACAGCTTGCCCTTCTTGATGTAGTTTGCGATGTCGTGGACCCGCTCGTCGCCGAGCTGGCCGTCACGCAGGCGGGCTACCGCGTCGTATTCGTAAAGGCCCTGCTGGGCCTTGGTGGTCGACTTGATGTTCCACTCGATCAGCGGAGCCCCGGTCGCCTTGGCGATCTCGTGCGCCAGCACGGTCTTGCCGGTGCCGGGCTCGCCCTTGACCAGCAACGGCCGCCGCAGCAGCACCGCGGCGTTGACCGCGACCTTGAGGTCATCGGTGGCGACATAGTTCTGGGTGCCTTCGAAACGCTCAATCGCCATGGGCGGGATTCCTGTCCATTCTTAACCGTGCGGTTAAGGGGATAGGTTGCGATGCGGGACGTGGCAAGGGGGAAGGGGAAGGCGGTCCACGCTCGGACGGCGACAAATTCATGCCATTTCGGCGGGGTAGAGCATTGAGGACAACTCTCTAAGGTGTATGGTCCGCACGTCTATCGGGGATCGGGCATGGACTGGCGCAGCTCCAACATTTTATTCGCTGATGTTAAGGGTTACAGCGCGCTCAGCGATCAAATGATGAAAACCTTCTACGAGAAGGTGTTTCCCGACATTGGTTATTGCCTGAAAGCGTATGAAGTTCGTGACGTCAACACGTGGGGCGATGGCATCGTCATAATTTGCGATCGCATTCAGGATTTGTGCGAAATTTCTTTGCTGATGCGCGACCGGTTTCGGCAGGTTAATTGGCCGCGGCTTGGTCTGCCGAGCCTGGATATCAGGATTTCAATTCACCACGGTGAATACCTCGAAGGGGTCGATGGCTTGACCGGCAGGCCGGCTTTTTGCGGAAAGTCCATCGTTTCGGCGGCTCGGCTCGAGCCGATCACTCCACCAGGGGTGGTTTGGCTGACCGATACCGCCGCGCGGCTGCTCAGGGATTCCGGAGATGATTTTCTTGAAGCCGATCCGATTGGAGAAGTCACGCTGCCCAAGAATTATGGAGCTTTGACGATCTGCGCATTGCGTCGAAAACAGGAATTGCCGCTCTCCGAGATCGATCTCAAGAGCATCCGCGATGCCGAAGCGATCAGGGCCGGAAACGCTCCGCTGGATGGCGCAGGCGGCACCGGGCCAGACGCTGCCGGTCTTTGTATCGTCATCGGGGTAGTGGTGAATGGCGGGCGCGTGCTGTTGGTAAGGAGGCGGGTATCGAACGAAGGGCTCGACTGGATGTTTCCGTCCGGGCGGAAAATGCCCACGGATGCACTCGAATACGCGATTGAAAAGGAAATTTTTTCGGAAACCGGCCTTTACGCAAAGTTCAACAGAGTCCTTTGCGAGGTCGCCAATCACCCGGTTACCGGCAAGAATTGCAAATATGTCCTGCTGGACGTGATTGGCGATCTCAACGTCCGAAATTCCGACCCCTTCGAAAACAGCGCGGCGGAGTGGGTCGGAATCGACGAGGCAATCGACCGGATCGGCCCTAACATGAACCAGCAAGTGCAATCTTACCTGCGATGCAACATCGTCGGCACTTAGTCACAGAATACTTAAGGGATGCCATTGAATCGACGCATTATCGTGTTTAACTGGGTTCGTCGGTAAAGTGGTCCTTGGAGGAAGCGTGGCGAAGCCAAGCAGCGGCGCGGTCGCGGTGGCAGTTGCAGTTGCCGAGCGGCGAGGCGAAAAATGCGTTCTCGCGATCCATCGATCAGCAAACGCGAATGGACCGGACTGGGTTTTCCCAGGCGGGAAGGTCGAACGTTCCGAAACGGTTCTTGCTGCGGCGAAACGCGAATTGCGGGAAGAAACCGGCGTCGTCGGAATTCAGGCGCGTTGTATCGGCAATCGGATTCATCCCAAGACTTCGCGGCGTATCTATTACGTTCTCATGAACTGCGGATCGGCATCGGACGTCACGCTTGAAGACAAATTCGACAAGGCAGAATGGGTTCCGGTCACCGCGCTCGAGAAGCGGTTTGGGAAAGGCATCTACCCTGTAGTTTTGAAGTATCTCGCCCAAAATTGAAGAGTCCTGATTCGCGCTTCCAGGTTGTGGACTGTCACAGTCAAAATCCCCCTCAAGCATCAATCAGCTCCGGATCCACCTCGCCCGCGCGGTTCTGGATGAACATGAAGCGCTGCGCCGGGTCCTTGCCCATGAGGCGGTCGACGAGGTCCTTCACCGCGGCGCGGCCTTCGTATTCCGGGGGCAGGGTGATGCGCAGGAGCGAGCGGGAGGCGGGGGCCATCGTCGTTTCGCGCAGCTGCTGCGGGTTCATCTCGCCGAGGCCCTTGAAGCGCGCGACCTCGACCTTCCGGCCCTTGAACTTCGTCGCCTCCAGCTCCGCCCGGTGGGCGTCGTCGCGGGCGTAGGCGCTGTCCTTGCCCGAGGTCAGGCGGTAGAGCGGCGGCTGGGCGAGGTAGAGGTGGCCGCGGCGGACGACCTCCGGCATTTCCTGGAAGAAGAAGGTCATCAGCAGCGTCGCGATGTGCGCGCCGTCGACGTCGGCGTCGGTCATGATGACGATGCGGTCATAGCGCAGCGCATCGGGGTTGCAGTCCTTGCGCATCCCGCAGCCGAGCGCGAGGGCGAGGTCGGCGATTTCGCTGTTGGCGCGGATCTTGTCGGCCGTGGCGCTGGCGACGTTGAGGATCTTGCCGCGGATCGGCAGGATCGCCTGGGTCTTGCGGTCCCGCGCCTGCTTGGCGGAGCCGCCGGCCGAGTCGCCCTCGACGATGAACAGCTCGGTCTCCCCGCTGCCTTCGCCCGAGCAATCGGTGAGCTTGCCAGGCAGGCGCAGCTTGCGGGCGTTGGTCGCGGTCTTGCGCTTGACCTCGCGTTCCGCCTTGCGGCGAAGGCGCTCGTCCATCCGCTCCATCACGCTGCCGAGCAGCGCCTTGCCGCGCTCCATGTTGTCGGCGAGGAAGTGGTCGAAATGGTCGCGCACCGCGTTCTCGACCATCCGCGCGGCTTCAGGACTGGTCAGGCGGTCCTTGGTCTGGCTCTGAAACTGGGGATCGCGGATGAAGACCGAGAGCATCACCTCGCTGCCGGTGACGATGTCTTCCGGCGTGATGTCCTTGGCCTTCTTCTGGCCGACGAGATCGCCGAACGCGCGGATGCCCTTGGTCAGCGCGGCGCGCAGGCCCTGTTCGTGAGTGCCGCCGTCGGGGGTGGGGATGGTGTTGCAGTACCAGGAGTAGGACCCGTCCGACCACAGCGGCCAGGCGACGGCCCACTCGACCCGGCCTTGCTCCTCGCCGGGGAAATCCTGCGTGCCGCTGAAGAACTGCGTGGTCACGCACTCGCGGCCGCCGACCTGTTCCCTGAGGTGATCGGCCAGCCCGCCGGGGAACTGGAACACCGCCTCGGCCGGAACTTCCTCGCTGGCGAGACTGGCGGCGCACTTCCAGCGGATCTCGACCCCGGCATAGAGGTAGGCTTTTGAGCGGGCGAGGCGGAACAGGCGCGCGGGCTTGAACTTCGCGTCCTCGCCGAAGATCTCGGGATCGGGGATGAAGGTGACCGTGGTCCCTCGCCGGTTGGGCGCGGCGCCGACCTTGTGGAGCTTGCCGGTCGGTGCGCCGCGGCTGAATTCCTGGGCGTAGAGCTCCTTGTTCCGCGCGACCTCGACGCGGGTGAGGGTGCTCAGCGCGTTGACCACCGACACGCCTACGCCGTGAAGGCCGCCGCTGGTGGCATAGGCCTTGCCGCTGAACTTGCCGCCTGAATGGAGCGTGGTGAGGATCACCTCGAGCGCCGACTTGCCCGGGTACTTGGGATGCTCGTCGACCGGGATGCCGCGGCCATTGTCACTGATGGTGAGCCTGTTGCCCTCCTCCAGCGTGACCTCGATGCGGTTGGCGTGGCCGGCGACGGCTTCGTCCATCGCGTTGTCGAGCACTTCGGCGGCCAGGTGGTGCAGTGCGCGCTCGTCGGTCCCGCCGATGTACATGCCCGGACGGCGGCGGACCGGCTCGAGCCCTTCGAGCACCTCGATCGCGGACCCGTCATAGGAATCGCCGGAGGATGCGGGGAGCTTGTCGAAAAGGTCATCGGCCATGACAGCGCTATACGGGCCGGGGAGTCACGGGCGCAAGCGGGGGCGGGGGCTTTTCCGCAGGGGTTGCAGGATAGGCCGTGCTGCTGACCCACCCCCCAGCCCCCTCCCGCAGGCGGGAAGGGGAGATCAGGAGCAACCAGTCCCCCTCCCGCTTGCGGGAGGGGCCAGGGGTGGGCCTTAAATTCGATCAACCTCAGAACGAAGTAGGCGCCGGGTCCGCGATCACGAAAGTCCCGTTGCCGATCTCGCGCACGTCCATCGCGCGTTCGGCGATGCCCCACTGGTTGAAGCGGAACACCCCGTCGATGCCGATGAAGCCGCCCTTGTCATAGAGCTTGGAGGTCGGGAACAGCGCGCCGGGCTTCCAGTCCCGCGCCACCTTGAGCGTCAGCAGGACGGAATCGTAGCCCAGCGTCGCCAGCCGCGACGGTGCGGTGCCGAAGCGGGTGCGATAGCTCTGCTCGAACTGGCCGTAGCGGCCGTCGGAAACTGCCGCGAACCATGCCCCGCGCAACGCGGCGTTCCTGGTCAGCGAGGCTTCCCCGCTCCACAGCTCGGTGCCGAGTATATGCACGCCCTTGCCTACCAGCGGCGCGGCCTGGAGCGTGATGCGCGAGCCGTCGGCGATCAGCAGCGCGTCGTAGCCGCCCTTGTCCTTGAGCCGGCGGACCGCGCTGGCGACCGAGGTGTTGCCGCGGTCGTAGGTTTCGATCCCGGTCACCGTCGCCCCGTTGACGCTCGCCGCCTCGATCAGCGCCGAGGAGGCGCGCTGGCCATAGACGCCGGTCGGAATGATCGCGGCGAAGCGGTTGACGCCGCGCGCCTTGGCATAGGCAACGACGCGCGCGATCGACTGGCCCGGCACCTGGCCCATCACGAACACGTCCTTGTCGGCCACGCCGACGTCGTTCGAATAGGTGATCATCGGCACCTTTGCCGGCCGTGCCACCGCGGCCACTGCGACGACGTCGTCGGCCAGCAGCGGCCCGAGGATCAGCTTGTTGCCGTCGGCGATCGCCCGCGCGGCAGCGGAGTTCGCGCCGGTCGCGGTATCGTAGGTGGTGATCCGCAGGTTCTGAGCGTTGGTATCGAGCAGCGCCATCGTCGTCGCGTTGGCGATCGCCTGTCCGGTCGCGCTGTTCGTGCCCGACAGCGGCAGCAGAAGCGCAACGCGGTGACGCTCGGCATCGGTCGGCAGGCGGTCGGCATCCGGGCCGGTGTCGGTTGCCACCGGAGTGGGCGTGACGTCGGGCTTGCCCTTGGGAATGACCGTACAGCCCGCCAGCAGGGCGAGGGTGCCGACCATCGCCAACCGGCGGGTGGTGACCAGACTTTCGAACATCGCTTGCCGCTCTCCCCGGGCCGGTCCATTGGGAAGCGCATGGATGCGCCTCGCCTCAGCCCCGGCCTTTACATTGTCGCGACCCCGATTGGCAATCTGGGCGACCTGACCCGGCGGGCGGGCGAAGTCCTCGCAGCCTGCGACCTGGTGGCCTGCGAGGATACGAGGATTACCGGCAAGCTGTTGAATTTGCTAGGCCTGAAGAAGCCGATGCGGCGATACGACGATCACGCGGGCGAACGCGACCGGGAACGCCTGCTCGGCGAAATGGCGGAAAAAGCCGTCGTACTGGTGTCAGATGCGGGCACGCCGTTGATCTCCGACCCCGGCTACCGCCTGGTAAGGACCGCACGGGAACGCGGCATCGCCGTCACCAGCCTGCCCGGCGCGAGCGCGGCGACGGTGGCGCTGACGCTGGCTGGGCTGCCGACCGACCGCTTCCTGTTCGCCGGATTCCTTCCCAGCAAGGCCAAGGCCCGCGAGGACGTGCTGCGCGGTGTCGCCGCGCTCGATGCGACGCTGGTGTTCTACGAAACCGGCCCGCGCCTCGTCGCTTCGCTCGAGGCGATGGCCGCGCTGCTGCCGGGCCGCGAGGTGGCGGTGGCGCGCGAGCTGACCAAGCTTCACGAGGAATGCCGCACCGGATCGGCCGAGGATCTGGCGGCGCATTATGCCGCGCACCCGCCCAAGGGCGAGATCGTGCTGCTGGCGGGGCCGCCGCCCGAACCGGACGCGCCGGCGGAAGCCGATATCGACGCCGAGCTTCGTGCCGCGCTCGCCGAGCTGCCGCCGTCGCAGGCGGCGGGCAAGGTCGCCAAGGCCCATGGATTGGACCGCAAGGCGCTCTATGCGCGGGCGATGGCGCTCAAGTGAGCGCCAGCCGGGCCGAGGCTGAACGGCGCGGGCGACGGGGCGAGACGCTTGCGGCATGGTGGCTGCGGCTGCAGGGCTGGCGGGTGCTGGCGCGGCGGCAGAAGATCGGGGCGGGCGAGGTCGACCTGGTGGTGCGGCGCGGGCGCATGGTCGCGTTCGTCGAGGTCAAGTGGCGGGCGTCGGCGGCCGAGCTGGACCTCGCGATTGACGCGCATCGCCTGCGCCGGGTGGCACGCGCGGCCGAAGCGCTCGCTCCGAAGTTCGTGAGGGCTGGGGACGACATGCGCATCGACGTGGTACTGATCGCGCCGGGCCACTGGCCGCGGCGGATCGTCAATGCCTGGCAGCCCTGACACACACGCTTCAACCCCAAACATCGTCACCCTGAACTTGTTTCAGGGTCTACTCTCGACCTCCTCCAGGGCGTTGAATCGAGCGCAAGCCGTGAGGCGGCTCATTTCGCTCGCTTTCGGAGGAGAATCGAGGCGGGATGCTGGAGCCGAAGGCGTGCTTGCACAAACAAGTTCAGCATGACGAAAAATGGGAAGCGAGGTGAGTGACCCCAGGTATGCTCACCCGTGCGGTTTTTCCGCCTCGTGGTGGTCGCCGTGCTCGCCATCATGATGGTCACCGTCGGGATGCGTAGTCGGGTGCGGGGCAGGCGCGGGGGCCGGGTTGGCGATGGCCACGCCCGCGGCGGCGAGCGAGGCGGCGAGGGCAGCGGTCAAGGTCTTGCGCATAGGCTTGGTCTCCCGGAAGGGTTGCAGGTCTGCTGAAGTCGCCACGAGGATGGCCGCTTGAAACTGGTCGCAGCGTCGCCAATTTCGCTTTAAGGCCGCGCTTCCGGGCAATACCTGCCCCGCGCTAATCGGGACGTAACGAATGACCCTTCGCGTCGCGGTCCAGATGGACCCGCTTGCCTCCATCAACATCGCCGGGGATTCGAGCTTCGCGCTGATGCTCTCCGCGCAGGAGCGGGGGCACGAGCTGTTCCATTACGACGTCGGGGCATTGAGCCTCGATGAGCACGACCGGCTCATCGCCCACGCGCATCCGGTCACCGTCCAGCGGATCGAGGGCAACCATTACCAGACCGGCGAGCGCCGCCGACTCGACCTGGGGTGCGACATCGACGTCGTGCTGATGCGTCAGGACCCGCCGTTCCACATGGGCTACATCACCGCGACCCACCTGCTCGAGCGGATCGAGAAGGAGACGCTGGTCGTCAACAACCCGCGCAGCGTCCGCAATGCGCCGGAAAAGGTCATGGTGCTCGACTATCGCCGGTTCATGCCGCCGACGCTGGTCACCCGCTCGGCCAGCGAAGTCCGCGCCTTCCAGAAGAAGCACGGCGCGATCGTCATCAAGCCGATCCACGGCAACGGCGGCAAGGCGATCTTCCGGGTGAGCGAGGAGGGCGAGAACCTCGGCGCGCTGTTCGAGGTGTTCAACCAGACCTGGCCCGAGCCGCACATGGTCCAGGCCTTCCTCCCCGAGGTGGCGCAGGGCGACAAGCGCATCGTGCTGGTCGACGGCGAGGTTGCCGGGGCGATCAACCGCAAGCCGGGCGAGGGCGAATTCCGCTCCAACCTCGCGGTCGGTGGCTATGCCGAAAAGACCGAGCTGACCGATGCCGAACAGGAAATCTGCGCGGCGCTGGGGCCGGAGCTCAAGCGGCTGGGGCTGATCTTCGTCGGCATCGACGTGATCGGCGGGCGTCACCTGACGGAGATCAACGTCACGTCACCGACCGGCATTGTCGCGATAGACCGCTTCAACGGCACCGATACGCCGGGGATGATCTGGGACGCGATCGAGGGGCGTCTGTAGCAAAGCCGCGTCCCCGCAAAGGCGGGGACCTCGTGCCGCATACGGTCCGCCCGTTTGCCCGAGGCCCCCGCCTTCGCGGGGGAGCGAGGTTAATTGCAACCTCTCCAGCCCGAGAAGCGTTCCCCCACCCATGAACGACTGGATCTTCTACCTGATCGAAGGCGGCGGCTATTGGGGCATCGCGTTCCTGATGGTCATCGAGAACATTTTCCCGCCGATCCCGTCGGAGCTCATCATGGGTATCGGCGGCATCGCCGTCGCGCGCGGGCGGATGGACGTGGTGCCGCTGATGGTCGCCGGCACGGTCGGCTCGACGCTGGGCAACTACGCGTGGTTCCTGCTCGGGCGGGCGCTGGGATGGGAGCGGCTGAAGCCGTTCGTCGACCGCTGGGGCCGCTGGCTGACGATGGACTGGGAGGACGTCGCGAAGCTGGTGGTGTTCTTCCAGAAGCACGGCCAGTGGGTCGTCTTCGCGATGCGCTTCTCCCCGTTCATGCGCACCCTGATCTCGCTTCCGGCGGGCCTGGCGCGGATGGGGCACGTCAAGTTCCTCGCCTTCACCTTCGCCGGCGCGGCGATCTGGAACGCGGTGCTGGTGTGGGCGGGGTGGCACCTCGGCACGAACTTCGGCGAGCTGGAGAAATACACCGGCCCGGTGGCGCTGGTGGTTGTTGCGACGATCGGGGCGATTTACCTGTGGCGCGTGGTGCGGTGGCGGCCCAAGGGCTAACTCGATCACATCTTAGCGTCATCCAGGATCGAGCCCGGGATGACGTCAGTTGGTGAAGTGGCTAGCCTCGGCAGGTGGTCCAGGCAGCGTTCGAATGGCTCGCGACCCGGGTCTGGGAACGACATGGGCCGGTCTGGGGACTGATCACGATTTTCGCCTTGCTCGGCGCATTGGGAGCAGTGATCTACGCCGTTTTCAAGGCGATGATCTGATCACCCCTGCTGCCCCGCCAGCCATTCCTCCAGCCACTTGATCGTGTAGTCGCCGCTCAGGAAGTCCGGTTCCTTCAGCAGCTTCTGGTGCAAGGGAATCGAGGTCTTGACCCCGTCGATCACCATCTCCTCCAGCGCGCGCTTCAGGCGCATGATGCAGCCTTCGCGGGTGCGGCCGTAGACGATCAGCTTGGCGATCATGGAATCGTAGTACGGCGGCACCTTGTACCCGGCGTAAAGCCCCGAATCGACGCGGACGTGCATGCCGCCGGCGGCGTGGTAGCTCTTGATCAGGCCGGGTGAGGGCGCGAAGGTCTGCGGGTCCTCGGCGTTGATCCGGCACTCGATCGCGTGGCCGTGGAACTCGATGTCCTGCTGCTGGACCGAAAGCGGCTTGCCGTCGGCGATGCGGATCTGCTCGCGCACCAGGTCGACCCCGGTGATCGCCTCGGTCACCGGATGCTCGACCTGCAGACGGGTGTTCATTTCGATGAAGTAGAACTCGCCGTTTTCCCACAGGAATTCGATCGTGCCCGCGCCGCGATAGCCCATGTCGGCCATCGCGTTGGCGACGATCATGCCCATCCGCTCGCGCTCGGCATGGCCGATGACCGGGGAGGGTGCTTCTTCCAGCACCTTCTGGTGGCGGCGCTGGAGCGAGCAGTCGCGCTCGCCGAGGTGGATGGCGTTGCCGTTGCCGTCGCCGAAGATCTGGAACTCGATGTGGCGCGGGTTGCCGAGATACTTCTCGATATAGACGGTGGCGTCGCCGAATGCGGCCTTGGCCTCGCTGCCGGCCTGGCTCATCAGCGTTTCGAGCTGGTCGGGCGAGTTGCACACCTTCATGCCCCGCCCGCCGCCGCCGCTGGCCGCCTTGATGATGACCGGGTAGCCGATTTCCTCGGCGATCTTCGCCGCGACCGCCGGATCGCTGACCGCGCCGTCGGAGCCGGGGACCAGCGGCAGGCCGAGCGCGCCGGCGGTCCGCTTGGCCTCGACCTTGTCGCCCATCGTGCGGATATGCTCGGGCTTCGGGCCGATCCAGGTGATGTTGTGGGCCTCGACCACCTCGGCGAAGTGGGCGTTTTCGGAGAGGAATCCGTAGCCGGGATGGATCGCGTCGGCCCGGGTGATCTCGGCCGCGGAGATGATCGCCGCGACGTTGAGATAGCTGTCCCTGGCTGCCGGCGGGCCGATGCAGACCGCATGGTCGGCGAGGCGCACGTGCATCGCGTCGGCATCGGCGGTGGAGTGGACCGCGACCGTCTCGATGCCCATTTCGTGCGCCGCACGGTGGATGCGCAGCGCGATCTCGCCGCGGTTGGCGATCAGAATGCGGGAGATGCCCATGGCGTCGGCGCCCTCAGGCGATCACGACCAGCGGCTGGTCGTATTCGACCGGCTGCGCGTTCTCGACGAGGATCGCCTTGACCGTGCCCGCGGCGGTCGCGGTGATCGGGTTCATCACCTTCATCGCCTCGACGATGACCAGCGTGTCGCCCGGCTTGACCGCTTGCCCGACGCTGACGAACGGCGCGGCGCCCGGCTCGGCGGCGAGATAGACGGTGCCGACCATCGGGCTCTTCACTGCATTGGCGTGATCCTCGGCCGGGGCGGCTGGCGCGGCGGGCGCGGTCACCGCCGGAGCGGGCGCGGCAGGGGCAGCGGCGGGCACTGCGACGGAGACCGGGGCGGCGGCGGTGAGGGTGCGCGCGACGCGGATCCGGCGGTCGCTGTCCTCGACCTCGATTTCCGAAAGGCCGGTTTCGGCCAGCAGTTCGGCCAGTTCGCGGACCAGCTTGCTGTCGATCGCCATCTTGTCGGCGCGTTCGCTACCCATGTTCTTCCTCGCGGATGCCCTGTTTGGCGGTCGCTATGCGCAAGGGCAATGCGGCTGGCAAGGGGTGGCTGGCCCAATTGCGCCGATTCTCCCCAGCCCGAGCCGGTTCTGACAGCTCCTTTCGAAGGTACCGTCACCCTGAACTTGTTTCAGGGTCCACTCTCACCCCGCGCTGACGGGTGGTTGGAATATGCAAACCGGGAGGCGGCTCACTCGGCGCGCTCCAGAGGAGGCTCTAAGCGGGATGCTGAAACAAGTTCAGCATGACGATGCATTTTTGTGCGGGGCTCCGCTGGTGCGCGAGGCCTTACAGCCGAGCCGCGGCCTCCAGCGCAAGCAGGTAGCTGGTCTTGCCGAACCCGGCGATCGAGCCCTTGGCGGCCATGCCGACGTAGCTCTTGTGGCGAAACGCCTCGCGGGTGTGCGGGTTCGAGAGGTGGACCTCGATCACCGGAGTCCTGATCGACTTGATCGCATCGTGGAGCGCCACGCTGGTGTGGGTATAGGCCCCGGCGTTGAGCAGGACCGCCTTCGCGCCATCTGCCTGCGCCTCGTGCAGCCAGTCGACGAGGTGGCCCTCGTGGTTCGACTGGCGCATGTCGATCTCGAGCCCAAGCTCGCGGCCGCGGTCCTCGAGCATCCCGGCGATGTCGTCGAGCGTGTCGGTGCCGTAGATTTCCGGCTCGCGCAGGCCGAGCAGGTTGAGGTTCGGCCCGTTCAGCACGAACACGGTCTGGGCGGTGGTCATCGGCGGCTCCCCTGCGTCTCGCCCCGGTCCTTAGCCCGGCGCGGCGGGGTTGGCAAAGTCAGCCGCGGACGCGGACGTATTCGACGCGGTCGTCGGTCGGCTGGAGCGCCTCGGCCTGTTCGGGGCGAGGGACGTCGATCACCGCCGGCGGCTGCATCATCGGCACTTCGGGAGGCAAAGCGGCCTGCTGCGGCGGCTCGTTGGGTTCGGGATCGGCGTTGGTGTCGTCGATCGGATCCGTGTCGACCGGGCCGTCGTCGATGTCTTCCTGCGCCGGTTCTTCCGCCCCGGTCGGGCCGGGGTCCGGCTGCGACGGTGCGGAGGCGAGCTTGGCGGCCTGGGCCTGCGCGGCGGCGGCCTGCGTTTCCGCCTGCATCGCGCGGGCGCGCAGGGCCAGTTCCTCGTCGCTGGGTCCGCCGCAACCGGCGAGCAGCGCGGAAAGCACGGCAAGGCTGGCCACTGTCGCGGTGCGAAGGCTGGTCACCGGTTCAATTCCCCCTGGCCCGGACGGGCGCTCGACGTTCCACGCGCAATGCGTATCCGGCGGGACTAGCAGCCAAAAGTTACCCGATACTAACCAAGCAGGGGATTTTTGTGCGGGGAGGGGCGTGGAAGTCGCACGTCGTCCCGGACTTGCTCCGGGACCGCTGCGGAGCTTGGCGCGAGACCGCCAGCGGTCCCGGGTCGGGCCCGGGACGACGCGACTATTACCGGTCGCTGCCCTTGGCCTTGCCCCACTGCCGCGCGGCAGTGTAGCCGAGGTAGCCAGTGCCGAACAGCGCGTAGAGCGGCTCCGGAAGCCCACCCAGATAGGCGTTCATCCCCGCGGCGATGTCGCGCGCCGCCTCTGGCCGGAATGCCGCGACCAGGCCCATCGGCACGGCCCACAGGATGATCGCGTACATCACGTAGAGGAAGCTCGGCCGCGCCCGGCTGGTCCACGGGTCGGCGGAGTTGGCTTCGGCGACGATCGCGGAAAGCTGGGTCTGCAGCATCTCCATTTCCTGCGTTCCCTGCAGGCGGATCAGTTCGAGCTTGGCGCGGTCGCGCGCGTCCTTGTCGGGGATCACCTTGTCGATGATCGCGGCAAGCGGAGAGATCAGGGCTTCGAGGATGGGCATGGGAAGGTCTCCTTGGACAAGACGAAGGAGCCGGGGGAGGTAAACACACTTGGCGATGTAGGAAAATGGTTTCTGGGGCCAGGCAGGTGCGGGCCCGCAGTGGCAGCGGGGAAACGCTGGACAAGGCCGGGGCATGTGTTGAAACGTGGCCCGCATGCTTGGGTCTTGGGGGGCGGCAGGTTCATGGTCTTGTTCGTCGGGCTGGCCGCAGCGGCCCTGTTGGCAGCGTGCAGAGCGCCCGTCGGCAGGTCGCTGGCGCAAGACCCCGGCGTGATGACCGCTTCGTGAAGCGCGGGCCGCTGGCGCTGTTCACCGGTGGGGCGACCGGGGCGGGCAAATCCGTGCTGGCGGAGCGGGTGGCGGCGGTCGAACCGCTGGTCTCGCTGGACCTCGACCTTATCCAGGCCGCGCTGGTGCATTTGCGTCCACGCCGTTCACCCGGGAGCCTGCGACCGCTGGCCTTGCGCCTGCTCGATCGCTGGCAGGGGATCGCGATCGCGCGGCGTGCGCCGCTGCTGATCAACACCACCGCGGCGGATCTGCCGTTCGTGACCGCGCTGCGCGAGCGGCTCGTGCTCGCAGGCTATCGCCCGGCCATGGTGTTCGTCGTGGCCGGCGAAACGGAATGCCGCCACCGCAACCGCGCCCGCCCGCTTCCACGACCGGCCGAGGCCGAGCAGAGATTCCAGCAAATCCGCAACAACCTGCCTTCCCTGGAGAGCCAGTTTGACCATTTCCTTTGCGTCGAGAACCATGGAAGTCTTCCCGATTGGCACTCGGCGATCGAGCGCGTGGTGCTGCCATGGGTCCGCGAGCTGGCGTAACACGGCCGCGATCTGCGCCATGGCGGCGGCGCTCTTCGCGCTGCCGGGCAAGGTTCACGCGCAGGACGGGCCGGGCCCTCGCCCGGAGGGAACGAGCGACAGCGGGGCGATTATCGTCACCGCGCAGCGCCGCGAGCAGGCGCTTGGCGACGTCGCCATCAGTCTCTCCGTGGTCGATGCGCAAACCGCCGCCCGGCGCCAGTGGCGCACCAGCGAGGATATCGCGGCGCAAACGCCCGGTCTGGTCGCGACGTCGTTTTCCGGCAGCTCGTCGATCGGCCTGTTCGCGGTACGCGGCGTCGCCCAGAACGATTTCCTCGATCATCAGGAAGCGCCCGTCGCGATCTATGTGGACGAGGCCTATCGTCCCTTCACCGGCAGCGCGACCGTGCCGCTGTTCGATATCGAGCGCGTCGAGGTGCTGCGCGGGCCGCAGGGCACGTTGTTCGGGCGCAACGCGACCGGGGGCCTGGTCAACATCGTCACCCGCAAGCCCGCAGAGACATTCGATTTCGCCGCCGCGCTTCGCATCGAGGAATTCGGCGGTCGCCGAGTCGAACTGGCGACTGGGGGCGGCATCGCGCCGGGGGTGCAGGTCAGGATCGCGGGCGTGCGCGAGACGTCGGACGGATACTTCAAGGTGCCCCGCACGGCGACGCCCCGTCCCGCGGCCGCATTGTTCGGTGGGCTTGCCGCGCTGGCGCCGCTTCCGCCAGCCGGCAATCTGCGCAACCGCGACGAACAGGCCCTGCGTGTCAGCGTCGCTGCGCAGCCGGGCGCGGGCGTCGAGCTTGGCTACAGCCTGGAATGGGCAGAGGTGAACCGCGCCCGCAACGGCTACGATACGCTGGCCGCCCCCGCCGGGGTCATCGATCCCGCTGCGCAGGACTTCTATGGCACTCCGATCGACTTGCGCAGCAACGCCGAAAACCCCGATCTTGTCGGCTTCGTCGACAAGCGATCGGTGATCCACACGCTCAGGGCCGGATACCAGGCCAATGGCTGGCGCCTCGACCTGCTCGGCACCGCCGGGTCGCTGAAGAAGGACTACATCGAGGACGACGACGGCGGGCCCTTTGCCATCGGCCTGTTCGGAACCCGCCAGGACGCGGACTACCAGTCGGTCGAACTGCGCACGTCGGGAACAGGCGGGAATGCGCGCTGGACAGCGGGCGCAAGCTACCTCAACATCGACGGCGATTATCTCGCGGGGTTCCAGTTTCCCGCCTTTACCGGCGCCGCACCCGCGGGCGTCGTGGACGGTTTCGGGCTGGGATACGATGCACGCTACAGGCTGCGAACCCGGGCCTGGGCGGCGTTCGGCCAGTCGGATATCCCGCTCGGCGAGGCCCTCACGCTGGTCGCGGGGCTCAGGCTGACCCGCGAAAACCAGCGCTTCGACATCGCCGTGCAGTGCCTCGACGATCCCGCCATCGCTCCCGGTGGCTGCGCAGCCGTCGGGATCGCGCCGGGTTCACTGGCCGATGTTGGACCGACCCGGCTGACGCAGGCGCATACCCTGGCGAGCGGAAAGATCGGCCTCGAAGTTCGTCCGGCACCCGGCCGGCTGTACTGGATCGGCTACAATCGCGGGGTAAAGGGAGGCGGGTACAGCGTGCCGCTCGACGGATTGCAGGTCGCCAGCCGCCTGCCATACCGGCCCGAGACTTTGCATGCCTTCGAAGCCGGCGCCCGGCTCGGGTTTGGCCGGACGACGCTCAGCGCCTCTGGCTTCTACTACAGTTACCAGAACTACCAGGGCTACGTCATCGAGGGGCCGACCGTGGTGATCGGCAATTTCCCTGCGCGCATCCTGGGCGGCGAGATCGAGCTGTCCACGATCCTGCCGGGCCGGATAGAGGTGTCGTTCGGCGCGGCGGCGCTCGACGCGCGGGTCCGCAACGTCGAGACGTTGCCGGGAACGCGCAGCAGCCAACGGATGACGCTCGCCCCCGAACTGACCCTCAATGCCTCGGCCTCGCGCCGCTTCCGGCTCGGCAGCGACACGGTCCTGACCGTCATTGCCGACGGCAATTACCGCAGCGCTGTGTACTACAACACGATCAACTCGCCGCTAGTGCGCGGCGGGGGCTATGCGCTCGTCAACGCCCGGGCAGCGATCGGCTTCGAGACGGGCAGGGGCGAAATCGAGATCGCGGCGTTTGTCCGCAACATTACCGACGCACGCCCGGTCGGCTACAGCTTCGACCTGTCGCTGTTCTTCGGCAACGTGCTGCGCGTATTCGGCCCGCCGCGCACCGCAGGCGTGGAAGCGCGGGTCCGGTTCTGAGCAGTCGGCAGGGTCGGAGATGAGTGGGGCATCCGGGCGTATGCCGGACCCCCGCTTCAGCCTTTGAAGACGACAGTCCGATGGCCATTCATCAGCACGCGATCCTCGAGATGGTCGCCCACCGCAGAGGCCAGCACGCGCCGCTCGATGTCGCGGCCCTTGCTGACCAGAACTTCGGGTGTGTCTGCGTGCGTGATCGGTTCGACATCCTGGTGGATGATCGGGCCTTCGTCGAGGTCGGCGGTGACGTAATGTGCGGTGGCACCGATCATCTTCACGCCGCGGTCGAAGGCCTGATGGTAGGGCTTGGCCCCCTTGAAACCGGGCAGAAAGCTGTGGTGGATGTTGATGCAGCGACCCGAAAGGAAGGCGGCCAGATCGTCTGAAAGGATCTGCATGTAGCGGGCCAGGACCACCAGTTCGGTGCCGGTTTCCGTAATCACCTGCTTGATCTGCGCTTCCTGCTGCGGCTTCGTGTCCTTGGTGATCGGAAAGTGGTGGAACGGGATGTCACCGATCAGCGAGGTGGCCATAGCTTCGCGCGGATGGTTGGAGATGATCGCGGTGACCTCCATGTTCAGTTCGCCGATGCGGCAGCGATAGAGCAGGTCGGCAAGGCAATGGTCGAACTTCGAAACCAGGATCGCGACCTTGCGCGGTACGCTGTTGTCGCGGATCGACCATTCCATTGCATTCTCGCGGCCGATCGGCGCAAAGCTGGAACGCAGCGCGTCAATGTCCTGCCCCTCATCGCTCGTGAATACCACGCGCATGAAGAAACGATTGTTCATCGCATCGTTGAATTGCTGGGCGTCGACGATATTGCAGCCGAAATCGACAAGAAAACTTGCAACCACAGCCACCAGACCGCGGCGATCATCGCACTGCAGACGGAGCGTATAGGTTTTCACGGGATTCCCTCCAATCCGCTTGCATTCGGCCCGGGGCTGCTTTGTTGACCGATCCCGGCAGTGTCAATCTCGAAGCGCGCTGACCAGGCTGGCCCTGCCAGCCTGACCAGGCTGGCCCTGCCAGAGCACGGTGGAGGAGGCCTTCTCTGCACCGGAAGCCACCCGGGATGGTGCCAAGAGAAGGATAGATTGGTCGGGACGAGAGGATTCGAACCTCCGACCCCCACACCCCCAGCCGCATTGTCGTGATCCAAGAATTTGACATATACGACTGAAAACCATAGATAAAATAAGTCTCTATTCCCTTCTCAGAGAAGAGAGTGCTTGCGAGAATGGTGCATTTGTTCTTACTATGTTCCTCCTCGTTTCGCCGTTTTGCACCACCAGCGCACCACCAGAATCCTATCTCAGAAGGCTCCGAGCATGCGCGTCGCACTTACACGAGACTTCGTAAAAAAGCTCGAGGCCACGGGCAAGCCTGAGGACTATCGGGACACCCGGCTCAAGGGGCTGGTGCTAAGGGTTCTGCCGAGCGGCGTGAAATCCTGGTATTGCGAATATGCACGAGGAAAGCGTGTCTGGCTTGGCCGGGCCGACGCGGTGGGGTATGGCGCATCCACGCGGTTATGTCGCTAAGGCAAACCTTCTTGTCAGATACCACTTGTCGATTTTGCCCAAATCTGCCGATTGCCGAAAGGTGTGGGCTGCCGTTTGGCACAGGGCACCCATTGCCCGGCGCGTATTGCCCATGCGATGAATCACTGTGTTTGCGAGGTCCGACATTGTCCGTCGGGACCGTAGAGATAGACCGGTTGACTGTGCACCCAGCTTAGCAGCTCGTCGGAGACCAAGTATGAATGTCAGCGGGGATGGGGAAGGTCTCAGGATTGAGATCGAGAGCGGCGTCGCAGCGCTCACGCTCGACATGCCTTCAACCCGCAATGCCTTCGGCAGCGAGGTCGCAGCCGAGTTCACGCAGTTCTTCAAGGATGCGAACACCCGACAAGATGTGCGATCCATCCTGATCCGGAGCACCGGCGATCGCGACTTCTGCCTTGGCGGAGCTGCCAGCAGAAATCCGACTGAGCCCCCGCGGACCACGATTGATTATCGCTTCGTGTCGACGCCCCATATTGAGATGTTCAAGGCCATGTGGGAGCTCGAACGCCCCGTGGTGAGCCAAGTACAGGGGACGGTCGCCGGCGTTGGCTGGCTGCTGGCATTACTGGCGGATATGGTCGTCGCCGCCAGGGGAAGCCGCTGGACCCATGTTTTTGTCAGGCGCGGAATGATCCCGCACGCGGGCGACTCGTTTTACCTGCCTCGGATCATCCCACTGCACCGGCTCAATGAGATTGCTCTGCTTGGGGACACTGTAACGGCGGAAACGCTCAGCGAATGGGGCCTGATTAATCGCTTGGTCGACCGCGAGCGGCTTTCCGAGACTGCGACGGATCTCGCGCGGCGCTTAGCCGAGCAGCCGACGCGCGGGCTTGGCCTTGCGAAGCAACATTACCGCCGTTCGCTCGAAGTGGACTGGGCCACTATGCTACGGGAGGAAATGGCTGGACAGGCCCTGCTAACCACCTCCGCAGATCGCAACGAAATCATCGCCGCTTCGGCTGAAGCTCGCAAACCACAGCTGACCGGAGACTGAGAGACAGGCAAACCCTTCGACTCGCTCCCCATCTTGGTCAGGCCCACTCGTTCACCGCGGGCCCGGTGACTTGTTAGGTTTCGCCTACCTGGGCCGCGCTGTAAGCGTCCGGTGAGTGGGTTCTCAGGCTGACTTGTAGTTCCAAGGTAGCAGTTCGCTGATGCGTCGAGCTGGGTGATCGGCGATGCGAGCGATGGTGTCGCGCAGCCAAGCTTCGGGATCGACCTTGTTGAGCTTGGCGATCTCGATCAGGCTGAAGATGGCGGCGGCGCGATGTCCGCCCTGGTCGGAACCCGCGAACAGCCAGTTCTTCCGGCCTACGGCGACGCCACGCAACGCGCGCTCGGCGGCGTTGTTGTCGATCTCGAGGCGGCCATCGTCGACGTAGCGGACGAGCGCGGGCCAGCGCCCCATGGCGTAGCGGATGGCGACCGCGAGGTCCGAGCGCCGCGACAGCTTGGGCAGCGTAGCATCGAGCCAGGTCCGGAATGACGACAGCAGCGGTCCGGCCCTGGCCTGCCGCTCGCATCGTCGCTCATCGGGCGGACGGCCACGAACATCGTCTTCGATCGCGTAGAGCCCGGCGATGCGACCAAGCGCCTCGTGCGCAGTGGCCGAGCCGGTGGCGGCGTGGACGTCGAAGAACTTGCGCCTGACGTGTGCCCAACAGGCCACCTCGGCGATCCTCGAACCGTAGAGCCGGTCGAACCCGGCATAGCCGTCGGCGTGGAGATCACCGGTGAACGTGCGCAAGTGCCCGGCGGGCCGATCACCGCGGCGGTCGGGGCATAACGGAACAGCACCGCTGGTGGCGCAGCACCATCATGACCGCGCTCGTCGCGGACGTAGGTCCACAGCCGGCCGGTCCTGGTGCGACCGGTGCCCGGGGCGAGAACCGGAACCGGGGTGTCGTCGGCATGGAGCGTAGCGCCACCCATGACATGGCGCTCGAGCGGTTCGAGCAGCGTGGCCGATCGCCCGACCCAGTCAGCCAGCGTCGAGCGGGCAAGATCGATGCCCTGACGTGCGTAGATCCCGGACTGGCGGTACAGCGGGAGATGATCGGCGTACTTGCTGACCAGGACATGCGCGAGCAGCCCAGCGCCCGGCCGACCGCGCTCGATGGGCATCGACGGCAAGGGTGCCTGGACGATGCGCTCGCAGGTCCGGCAGCTGAAGCGTGGACGCACGTGGCGGATGACGCGGAAGCTCGCCGGAACATAGTCGAGTTGCTCGGTGACGTCGGACCCGATCTTGCGCAGCGCACCGCCGCAATCGGGACAGGCGCAGGCGGGTTCGTGGATCACCTCCTCACGTGGGAGATGATCGGGCAGCGGCTGGCGAAAGGGCTTGTTCGCCTCCCGCATCCTTGCCAGCGCCGGAGCGGCCACAGCAGCGACATCAGCCTCGATCTCTTCGAGCCCCAGCTCGAGCTGATCGGCCTGGTGCGCGAGCCGCTCCGACGAGGCCCCGAACTGCATCCGCCGCAGCTTGGCGAGCTGCATCCGGAGCCGCTCGATCAGCAGATCGCGCTGGCCCAGTTCGGCCTGCGCGGCGACCAGCATCGCCTTCAAGACATCGATATCGTCAGGGAGAAGATCGGCGCCGTGCGACATGGCCGCTTATACCAGAGGCAGGCTACCGTCGCATGCAAAAAGCACGTAAAACAGCCGTTCTCTACCACGCCAGCGACGGTTGCGCGGTGCGGATCGGGTGCCGCCACTCGACCCCTTCGAGCAGCATCGACAGCTGTGCGGCGGTGAGCACTGCGACGCCTTCGGCTGTCGCGGGCCAGGTGAAGCGGCCGCGTTCGAGCCGCTTGGCGAGCAGGCATAGACCCTGTCCGTCCCACCACAGCAGCTTTACCAGATCGCCGCGTTTGCCGCGGAACGCATAGACCGCGCCACCGAACGGATCGTGCTTCAGCCGGTGCTGGACCAGCGCAGCCAAACCGTCGAAGCCCTTGCGCATATCGGTGAAGCCTGCAGCGAGATAGACCCGGACTCCGGCTGGCAGGCCGATCACGTCAGCACGGCAAGCACGGCCTTGAGCACGCGTGCGTCGATCGGTGGGGCGAGCCGAACCCGATGGCCGCTCGCCAGGACAACCTCGACCGCGCCCGAGCCCAAGGCCTCCGGTACAGCCGCACACGGACCCGCAACTTCAACCGGCACGAAACCGGTCGGCGACGACAGAGCCCGTCCGGTTCCGATCAGCGTCCTGCGCCACCGGTAGATCAGCGAACCGCACACCCCGTGCCGACGGCCGACCTCGGCCACCGTCGCGCCCGGCATCATCGCTTCCGATACGATCCGCGCCTTGTCGTCATCGCTAAACCGCCGTCGCGACACGCCCGGCGCAGCGTCCACAAACTCGATGATCCGCGTAGCCATAGTGCCGCACCAGTGCCTGCCACAGTGCTACACCTGTGGCTTGCACCTCACGCCAACCGCAAGGCGGGGACCACCGGACGGTTACGCCGCGCTTCCGATCGTGCCACTTGGCGGGTTTCCGACCTCGCTGGTCGACTGGCGACGGTAATGACTGGATACGTCTGCGAAATTCTCTGTCTGAGGTTGCCTTAAGGCCTGAGGTCGTGAAGCTGGATGGGTGGTCGCAAACACCATTGCGAGGAACGCGCCTGCGATTTCATACGCTCTCCTCCCCCGCCAACTTCCATTCCCAATGGCTGCCTTTGCGGGCGGAGACAAATCAAGTCTGAATCCGGGCGCGGCTGATGACTTCGCACGCTGAGGGCCAAGGTCGGCGGGAAGCCGCCTACCCCCAACCCGGTGTGCTCAGTTCGCCAGTCGGGCACGCACGGCTTCGGCTTGTTGCATGATGTTGGCGACGAGATCCGCGCAAGTCGGGATGTCGTGGATCAAGGCCTGGCTTTGTCCGCTAGTCCAGATTCCGCCGTCGAGGTCGCCGTCGCGAAGCACGTTGTCGCGACCACGGGCGCCCGCCATGAGTTCCTTCACATCCTCGAAGGGGCGGTTTGGGTCTTGCTGAATCGCCGCGACCTGTTCGGAGATAACATTGCGGGCAACGCGCGCGGTGTTACGCAGGATTCGGCCCACCAGCACGGTGTCGAGCTCGGTGTTTTCGACGATCTTCTGCTTCACGTTCGGGTGGATCTGCGCTTCCTGCGTCGCACAGAACCGCGTCCCCATGTTGACCGCATCAGCGCCCAGGGCGAGCGCCGCTACCAGACTGCGCCCATCGGCCATGCCGCCCGAGGCGATAATCGGCACGTCGGGCAGGGCATCGACAGTCGCGGGCAGCAGAACGACCAGGCCGACATCGTCCTCGCCCGGATGGCCGGCGCATTCGAAACCATCGATGCTGATGATATCTACACCCTTGCGTACCGCCGAGACCGCGTGGCGCACGCTCGTGCACTTGTGAATGACCTTGACCCCGGTCTCCTTGAAGCGAGGCAAGTGATCGGTCGGTGCGCGGCCGGCGGTCTCGACGATTTTGACACCGCTGGCGATGATCGCCTCGCGGTACTCGTCGTAGGGGATTGGGTTGATCGAGGGCAGCAACGTGAGATTGATGCCGAACGGCTTGTCGGTCAGCGACCTCGTCTTCTCGATCTCGGCCAGCAGCGCCTCGCCCGACGGGAACATGTGCGCGGTGATGAAGCCCAGCGCGCCGGCATTGGCGACGGCCGCCACCAACTCGCCATAGCCGACCCCGGTCATGCCGCCCATCAGGATCGGCGTCTCGATGCCGAACATCTCAGTGATCTTCGTCTTGATCATATCAAATCATCTCTTTTGCGCGATTGGCCGGACCAACCAGTGTTGTTACCGGACCCGCACAAATCCATCACCAAATGGCTCGTCTCGGTTCTTGAGCGCTTCTTTTAGGCCGTGTTCTGCCATGTCCGATTTGAACCGAGTTCGGCGAGGGCCGCTCGCGAGGTGCGCGCGCGCGTCCATCTCCGCCGCAAGCCGCTGGATCGTATTCGCACCCATCTGTTCCAGGGCCAGATTGACAATCCGCTTGTGCGCCGCGAGCAGTTCCTGATCGACCGCCGCAATCCGGCGGGCGAGCGCATCCACTGCGGCGTCCAGCTCCTCCGCCGGCCAGGATTCGAGGGCTAGCCCGACCTTGACTGCATCGGTGCCACTCATCTTGTCTCCGGTGAAGAGCATCCGCTTCGCCCACTGCGGCCCGCAGTGGTAAATCCACATATGCGCCGGAGGTGACCCATTGGCGCGCGTAGCAGGAAAGCCGAACCGGGCATCGTCGGCCACGATCACGAGGTCGCAGGAGAGGGCGATGTCCGTGCCGCCGGCGAGGCAATTGCCGTGTACCTTTGCGATCACGGGCTTGTGGATCGCAGGGATCACGAGCGCGTGCTCCTGCGTGCGCTCCATCGAGAAGCAGTCATCGTCGAAACGCTGGCCGGCCTGGCGGTACTGGTAGTTGCCGATCTCGGTCTTCTCGCCACGCCCCTCGTAAGCCTGTTCGAGGTCGTACCCGGCGCAGAAGTCTTTGCCCGCACCGCACAGCACGATGGCGTTCACGTCCATACGGTCGTCCGCCTCGAGCAGTGCCTCGCGCATTTCGCGCAGCATGGGCGCATTCAGCGAATTCCGCTTGGCGGGGCGATTGAAGGTGATCGTGGCAACGGCGTCTGTCACGTCGAAGAGCAGGTGCTGCGGCTCATAGAGCCATTTGCCGCGATATTCCATCATGGGATCTCCTCTCACCCTTCGCAGGCGAATGCAGCGACATTGCCGCGCCGGGCGGGGAGAGGAAAGCGCCCGCAGGGCTGATCGCATGCTTGATGCCATCGTCCCCGTGCGGGGACTGCGCGCCGCGCCGTGGCATGAGAAGCATCGCCACGGTTTGAAGGAGCGCCTCGGTGGGCAGGCTGGACGGCAAGGTCGAGATCGTCATGGGCGCCACGCGCCACGGCAACATGGGCCAAGCGATCGCCCGTCTGTACCTGGAAGAGGGTGCGAAGGTCGTCGTCTCGGGACGGTCGACCGACGGGCTAGCGGGTTTCGCTGCGGAGACCGGGGCGACGGCCTTGCCCGCCGACGTTTCGAACCGGGCCGCGGTCTTCGCGCTCTTCGAAGCGGCGCAGCAGGCGTTCGGTCAGGTGGACATCGCCGTCAACGCCGTCGCGACGGGCCAGTACGGCCCGTTCGAGGCGATGACCGAGTCCGAGATCGACGAGATGCTGGCGATCATCTTCAAGGGCGGCATCTGGTTCATGCAGGCCGCCGTCGGTGCGCGGCGGGCGGCCGGCGGCGGGGCGATCGTCAACGTGTCCTCGGCCGTCGCGGACATCATGTTCGAGAACCACGTGGCGTACATGGGCGCCAAGGCCGGGCTCAACCACATGACGCGCGCGGTCGCCAACGAGTTTGGCAAGGACGGTATCCGCGCCAACATCCTGTCACCCGGGCTCACCGAAACTCAGATGCTCGGCGGCAATTTCACGCCGGCGATGATCGGGGCCTTCGCCCGCGAATATCCCCTGGGCCGGATCACCACGGTCGAGGACGTGGCGAATGCCGCAGTGTTCATGGCTGGCGACGAGTGCTTCATGACCGGGCAGACCTTCCACGTCACCGGCGGATTGACCCTCAGGCGCAATCCCACCGCCGCGGAAATCATGGCAGCGGCAACCGTCCAGAGCTGAAGGAGCTAACGTGGAAAACTGGAGCGACTACGTCGATCTGCTCAAGCCGGCGGGGGACATCTTTGGCAGCGGTACCGCGCCGGTCGACGAGGCGCTGCGCGCGAACCAGTACCGGCAGTTCGCGATGAACCTGTCCCAGGGCTACATGCTGATTTTACAGACCGATCCTCGGTACCCCGAATGGGTCCCCTTCGAAAACTCGACTTTCCTGCTGCAGCCCAATCCCGACGCAGTCTATTACTATACGGCGGTGGACGGCGCAGGCACCTACCGCGTGACGGGGGAGCGCGGCACTGCCCCGGTCGTCGGCTTTGCGGTTGGCAACCGCATAATCGGCATGGCCGAAACCTTCGGCAAAGGCTTCGGAAACTACGACCTCGATGACCTGACGGTCGCACCCGACGGCTCATTCGAGGTGCTGTTCAGCGCCGAACGGCCTGCGGACTGGAGCGGCGACTGGCTGCGGCTCGATCCCGAGGCGGACTTTATCATGGTGAGGCAGTTCTCCTACGACTGGGGCCGCGAGGCCGACCTGCGCCTAGCGATCGAGCGCTTAGACCCGCAACCGGCCAAGGAGCCTGCCAGCCCCGAGGACGTTGATCGGCAACTGCGACAGTTGTTCGGGACCTATGTCCGGCGCCTCTCGCAGATCGGCATCGGCGCCGTGAAGGCAGCGCACGACAAAGGGTTGGTCAACGCCTGCGGACTGACAACCTTCCAGGATCTCGGTAACGGCCAGGACTGGCCCCAAGCCTACTACGAGGCGGTCTTCGACATCGGCCCGGACGAGGCGCTCGTGCTCGAGACCGAGCTGCCTGAAGCCCGGCCCTACTGGAACGTCCAAGTGATCGACGGGCTGTGGAACCAGATGGAGGTGCTCTACCGCCAGACCAGCCTCAATGGCCATACCGCGCGGATCGACAGCGACGGCCGCTTCCGCGCGGTGCTGGCGCACGAGGATCCGGGCTATGCCAACTGGCTCGACACCTGCGGGCGCGGCTACGGGATGATGATCGGGCGGTGGTATCGCTGCAGCAGTCTGCCCACGCCGGAAATCAAGCGGATGAAGCTGGCGGATGTGGAAAGCTATCTCGGCGGGCGCAGCGCGCGGATTACATCGGAAGAGCGTTCGGCCATCATGCGGGATCGGCTGATCGGCGGACAGCTGCGTCGGCGTTGGTAGCACTCGCGCATACGATCGCACCTGCGATCTCTCAGTGTCTCGCGCCGCAATTTCTCCCACGCAGATCCGGGCAGGCGTATCAGCTCGGGTAACGTAGCACCACAGGAGGCAATCATGGCGACCGCTCCCGACGTTCAGCCCACCAAGGTCTATGGCGGTCCGATCTTCGATTGCGACAGCCACATCCACGAGCGCAATTACGACTTCATGCGCAAGTACCTGCCGGCTGAGCTGCATGCCCAATGGCTGCCGGCGCGCAAGGTCGGACCAGATGGGCGCTTTGGGCTGCATATCGGCGATCGCATGGTCGAGAACGCAGAGGCGAACGCGGAAGGACTGGTGCCGCCGCCCGGTCGTCTCAAGGAGTGGCTGCGGGCCATGAAGGAGGGCAAGTCCAATGTCGAGGGCTGGTCGCAGCCGACCGAGGACATGATGGCTCCGGCCGCGCGCCTGAAGAAACTCGACGAATTCGGTGTCGAGGGATGCATCCTGTTCGTCGGCGAGTTCGTCTCGACTTTCGGCTACTATCCGCAGGACGCAACCGGGAACGCGGTCCTGCATGCCTATAACGAATACGTGAACGCCGAGTGGGGCTTCGCCTACGAGAACCGCATCTTCACCACCGGCCTTCTCAGCCTGTGGGATCTTGAAAGCTCGATCGCCGAGGCAAAGTGGCTGGTCGAGAAGGGCGTGCGCGTGGTGTGCATGCCGATGGGGCCGGCGGGGGGCAAGTCGCCGGCGGATCCGTACTTTGATCCGGTGTGGAAGATCCTTGACGATGCGCACGTGGCGGTGACCTTCCACGTCTCCGAGGCCAACTTCATGCACCCGTTGATCCGCGAATTCGGTGAAACGCCGCTTCAGTCGCGCCGCACCGGGCAAACGGCGTGGCAATGGATGTTCTGCTACTCCGAGTTGCCGGTGCAGATCACCCTGGCCAACATCATCTACCACAACTTCTTCGCGCGATTCCCCAACATTCGCATCGCCAGCGTGGAGAACGGCGCCAACTGGGTGCCGGGCTTCCTGGAGAAGATGGACAAGATGCGCGGAATGGCGAAGAACGGCTACTGGCCGTGCGGGCAACTTGCAGAACGCCCGAGCAGGATCTTCAAGCGCCACTGCTTCGCCGTCGCATATCCGGAAGACGACGTGAAGGGCATCGTCGACAAGATCGGCACCTCGGAATGTATCCTGATGGGGTCCGACTATCCGCACGCGGAAGGCGTGCCCGAGCCGCGTGACTTCTACACCGAGGCACTGACCGAGCTTCCCGACACGGATGCACGGGCGATCATGTACGATAACGGCAAGCGGTTCGTGCGCGTCTGAGCGGGAGATCGGCAGGCAGCGCAGCGCGAGGTTCGCCCGGGGCGCACAGCACATCGCCACCAGATGCCCGGTCTGTAAGTCCGCGCAAGGCGGGTTGCCGGATCAGCCCTGCGATCGTCGTCTTCGCAGGCTCACCATCACGCGAATGGCTGCTCAAACCTGTGTTGGACCGCATCTCAGGTGACCGGCTGGAGGAGTAACGCAGATGTCCGGCATTCCCGAATGGATCGAGACCGACGACTACTTCCTGTCGTCTCGCAACCCTATCGCCACTGCCGACCAGCTTGACCTCCAGCGCACCGCCCTGCGGTTACTGGAGAGAGACGACGTGAAGGCAGCGATCCGCCAGGCGCGGTTTCTCTGGGCGACCGTGTCGGAGACGGCCAGCGACCAGGCGAAAGAGCTGCTCGACGATTTCATACAGGAATATGCTCTCAACTACGTCCAGAAGGCCTGTAACAGCGATCCCGAGCATCCGCGTGTATTCCAGAACTGGATGATCGCGCACGAGTGGTCTGGCATTTCGATGCCCTCCGCGCGAATCGGCGGGGACAATCCGGACAATGGCTATCGCCTCATCCCCGTCGAACATGGCGGCACCTACCGGATCGATGGTCAACGGCTGGGGCAGGGTCCGGCGGACGTGACCTGGACGATCGTCGCCAACCCCGGCACCTCGATCACGCTGGCGAGCATCGACAACGAGGACCTGGTGGTGGACTCCGACGGACGCTTCACCGTGACCGTGGATGACCAGCCGGCGAATGGCCGGCCCAACCATCTCCAGACCCAACGCGACGCGCTTTTCCTGTTCGTTCGCGATGCGCTTGGCGACTGGGACTGTGGATCGGCGTGCAAAAAGGACCCCGTTAGCGGGGTGATCGGCGTCTAAAAGGGACCCCTCATTTCGATGGT